>JAIEBL010000202.1:383-22506 GCA_029069015.1 Clostridiales bacterium | reverse complement strand
GCATTTGGCAAACATATTTTTGTAAAAATCGCCGCGTATGCCGTTAAACTCGTCGATCGCAAGCGGCGTTACGATGATGCCGGGCGAAATGGAATTGATCCTTGCGCCGCGCTTTCCCCATTTGACCGCTTCCGCCATAACGCGCTTTTCGTTACAGCGTTTTGCCATTTGATATGCGTGAAGCGTATCGCGGATATTTGCGGGTTGCAACATATCGAGTTTAAGCAGGTCTTCGGTGGGCGTGGTCGCAAGCAACTCGTCCTCTTCGGCGGTAAGCTGTTTCATTCGGTGCCCCGACTGACTTGAAATCGTAACGCCCGTGCCGCGCTCCTTGATGACCTTGCCGACTTCTTCCAACAAAACGGCAGTACCGTATAAATCGACTTTGAGAATTGCCTCTATCGGGGCTTGGCTGGGCGATACGCCCGCCGCATTGATGAGCATAGCAATCTCGCCGTATTTCCGGCATTCGGCGATTACGTTCAATATCGACTCACGGGAGGATATATCCGCCACGACGGGTACGCAGTCAAAGCCTGCGTTCGTCATGGTTTTCGCAATCGCTTCGGCGTTTTCTTTTTTCTTATCGCCCACTACGATTTTCTTTCCGAAGCCCATTCTGCGGGCAATCGCCATTCCTATCTGACCTGCACCGACTAACAATACAACATCTTTCATGATCAATACCTCGTTTATTGCACCGAATTTTTCGCCCATTCGGCAACCTTGCTTTCGGACTGCGCACTTTCGGCGCCGTGCACGGAAAGCCCCTTTGCGATTTCCGCACCCTTGCAGATTTTCTTTAAGTCGCGCTCGCTCGATCCCATGCCGCTTCCTTCGTTCGTGCAAAACGGCAAAATCTTCTTTCCCGTCAAATCGCATTTTTCAAGGAGCGTAAACATGCACATGGGCATTGTTCCCCACCAGTTCGGGTAGCCGACGAAAATCACGTCGTAAGCATCCAAGCTTTCGGGATAGCGTTTGAGCGCGGGGCGGGCGTTTTCGTGCAGCTCCTTCTGCGCCTCATCTATGCAAGCGTGATAATCTTCGGAATACGTCTTTACCGTTTCGACCTCGAACAGATCGCCGCCGACGGCTTTTTGAATAAACTCGGCAACGATTTCCGTGTTGCCCTTTTTCAGCTCCTTAATGCTGCCGTTTACGTAGTTCTGCCCCTTTCTCGAATAGTAAACGATCAAATTTGCCATAGCAAACCTCCTTTATACGCTTTTATTATATAACTACACGGCTTACAAAAACTATGTTTTTGTTTTGCTATCGCAAATCTATTTGCAAAATGCAAATAGAAGCCGTTCGTTGCATAACGTCGTGAAAAAGCCCTTGCAAGCAAGCTTTTTCACTCCTATTATATCACGTCTCAACGCTTTTTTCAAGTAAAAAGACCGACGGTCGTTTTTCCTTCCGTCGGTCTTTGTCGGTTTTTGAACGCAAACTTTCTACACTAAATTCGTTTTGTTGAGTATGACGTTGCTTGCCGCGCCAAGGCCTACGGCAAACAGTCCGCCGCCCGCAAGGCACATCATCACGTTGATCACGCCTGCGTTCAGCGGCGCGGTGATGGAAATCATCGTAAAGAGCAGCATGCCCGCCGCGAACGACCCGAG
The DNA here is from genome assembly GCA_029069015.1 of Clostridiales bacterium. GTDB lineage: Bacteria > Bacillota > Clostridia > Christensenellales > Pumilibacteraceae > Pumilibacter. The sequence goes on along the minus strand of JAIEBL010000202.1, from coordinate 20,881 downwards.
AACGGAAAGCCAAAGCCTTTGCTTTGCGACCGTGCCCAAGAGAAGAGCGATCGACACGAAAATCGCGGTCATGAAAATTTTGGAGAGCATGCAAGCGATCACGCCGCCTACGCCGAAGCCCGCCGTGGAAAAGGACAGTCCCGCGATCGCGCCGCCGATCACCGCCCCGATAAAATACAGCACGAACATGATGCACGCGCCCACGAAGAGGGCAAGCGTTTTGGAAAAGACGTAGTCGACTTTTTTGGCGCGCACGGTAAAGAGGTTCTTCGCGTAGCCGCTACGGAAATCGTCGGCAACGAATATGCAAACGAACACCGCCACGAGGAAGTAGAGCATATTGATGTTGCACATGCTCGTAAGGTCCATGCCCATCGCAGCGCCGCTGACCGAACCTATGGACTGCCAGACGTTCGTAAAGGTTTCCATCGCCTTTTCCGCGCCCGTTACGGGGTCTACCGTCGTACCGTTGCCCATCATCGTCGTCATCACGAGAATGAGAATGGGAAGCACGAGACTGATACCCGCCATGATATACACGAGCGGCATGGTGAACATTCTCTTGAAGTCCACTTTGAACATGCTTTTCAGTCGTTTTGCAAAGGTGGTTTTTTCAAACGTCGCTTCCATTTCAGCGTCCCTCCCGCATCAGGTCGGTATAGTATTCTTCCAGATTGATTTTGTCCGTTGTGATCTCCGTCACGACGATCCCGCTACGGTAAAGATACGCAGCGACTTCTTCCGCCTTCACGTCGTCGTACACGCGGATATACTCGTTTTCAAGCGTAACGCGCGCATACTTTCGCGTCAGCGTTTCCTGCGCCGCCGCCAGATCGTTCGCTTTGAGCGCAACGAACGTACGGCAGTTCGTGTTCAGTTCCTCGGCGGTCATTTCGGCGATCATCTTGCCGCCGCGCACGATGCCGTAGTGCGTGGCGATCTTTTCGAGCTCGCCCAAGATATGCGAGGAGATCACGACCGTGCAGTTATAGTTCTTCGTGATATCGATCAGCACTTCGCGCATGATCCGCATGCCGTCGGCGTCCAGCCCGTTGATCGGCTCGTCGAGAACGAGGAGCGCGGGATTGCCTAAGAGGGCAAACGCAATGCCGATACGCTGTTTCATGCCGAGCGAACAGTTCTTGAACTTGTTGCTTGCCGAGCCTTCCATGCGCACGACTTTGAGGACTTTCCGCACCTCTTCCTCGGCGTTTTCGATGCCGAGGTTTGCCGCTTGCAGCATCATGTTGTTCCACACGCTGTAATTAGGAAAGCACCCCGGGGCTTCGATGAGCACGCCGATTTTGGCGCGCACGTCGGGGTCTTTATAGTCGCGTCCGAACAGCTTGATCTCGCCGCCGCTCGGAACTAAAAGCCCGCAGATGAGCTTTTCGGTCGTCGACTTTCCGCTGCCGTTCTCGCCGATAAAGCCGTAGATCGCGCCCATGGGCACGGTCATGTTCAGCCCCGCCAGCGCCTGCTTTTGTCCGAAGTTTTTCGTTAAATTTCTGATTTCTATCGCGTTCATTTTTTCACCTCTCAGTAGACGTCGCGCCTGTACAATAAAAGCGTCCCAAGCACGTTGTAGACGACCGCCCACACGACCGAATTCATAAGACAGACCAGCAAGCTGAGCGCACTTGCCGAAAGGCAAGCGTACACGGACGAGCCGTAGAGAAACAGATTGAGCACGGACGTATTGCCGACGAGTGCCGCCGCACCGATAACGGGAATGCCCGTACCGAGGATAAAGCAGAGCGCAATGGAGATACCGAACCGTGCGCGGAAGATGACGTTGATAAAGGTGTACAGGCTCGCCCACCCCAAGCTCATGATCATCTTACCTAAGATCGCGCAGATGAGCGAGCCGGCGTTTACGGAGAGCGATAAGCCCGTAAACAAACCCGACGCAATACCGCCGATCAGATAAGTCACGCACATGCACGCCATGGAGAACGCGCCGAGCAAGGTCTTAGACATCATGTAGTCCTGCTTTTTGGCGTGGGTGGTAAAGAGCTGCTTGACGTAACCGCTCTTGTAGTCGTGCCCGATGAAGATGGAGATCATGATACCGCCGAAGATAAACACCATATTCATATTGGCGTACTCGCCGATATCGTGCACGACGTACAGCGGGCTGTCGGCGGCTATGATCTGCCATGCGTTACTGAACAGCGAGACGGTCTCTTCCCCACCGCCCATACCGCCCATCGACACGAGCGCGGGAATGATCGCGGCGATCCCGAGAAAGATATACAGCAGCGGCGTATGGAACAGTCGGTAGAAGTCCACGCCGAGCATGCCTTTGAGCCGCTTAAAAAAGCTCGGGTTTTCAAATTTGAGTTCTTGCACGGTTTCCATTTACGCGCCCTCCTTTTTGCTCATCAGCTCGATATAATATTCTTCCAAGCCTACTTTGTTTTTCTTGACTTCGGATACGGCGTGCCCGCCGTCAAGTAGGTACTTTACGATACTTTCGGTATCGTCCACGTCGTATACGCGGATATAGCCGTCTTCGAGTTTTACGTTTGCGAATTTGCGTTGCAAGGTCGCCAAAGCCCCCGCCGTGTCCTTAACCTGCAACGACACGAACACTCTTGAGCGCGCGTCCATCTCGGCGGCGGACAGCTCCTGTATCATCTTACCCTGACGGATAATGCCGTAGTGCGTGGCGATCTTTTCGAGCTCGCCTAAGATGTGCGAGGATATGAGCACCGTGCAGCCCAAGTTCTGCGTGATGTCCACGAGGATCTCGCGCATGATCCGCATGCCGTCCGTATCGAGCCCGTTGATCGGCTCGTCTAAGATGAGCAAAGCGGGATTGCCCAAGAGCGCCATCGCAATGCCGACACGCTGCTTCATGCCGAGCGAGCAGCTCTTGAACTTAATGCGCGCGTTGTCTTCCATGCGCACGATTTTCAGCACGCGTTTGATTTCCTCGTCGCGGTTCTCTACACCCAGATTGAGCGCCTGCATCATAAGGTTCGCGTGTACGCTCGAACTCGGGAAGCACCCCGCGCTTTCGATGAGTGCACCCACTCTCGCGCGGACGCCCGCGTCCGAATAGTCCTTGCCGAACAGCTTGATCTCGCCCTTATCGGGAACGAGGTGCCCGCAAATGAGCTTTTGCGTGGTGGACTTTCCCGACCCGTTCTCGCCGATAAAGCCGTAGATCGCGCTCTGCGGCACGGTCATGGAAAGATCGTCCACCGCGTACATGCCGCGAAAGCTTTTGGATAGATTTCTGATTTCGATTGCGTTCATTGCTTCCTCCTGTTTACAATACCATTATAACGGTTTTTTCGTATAAGCACCACCACACAAAAACCGAAAAGTGTCGGTTTCTGAAAACGTTTTAAAACAACGGCGAGAAAACTTTTGCCAACGCGCGGATAAATCGCTGAAACAGATTTTCTTTGAGCATACCGAGCTCGAACTTGACGGACTTTTCCTGCGTATCGAGAAAGTCACGCTTTATGTCTTCGAGCACTTTGTGCTTGTAAATCCAAACGCCGTTTTCAAAGTGGTGCACGAGCGAGCGGTAGTCCATGTTGACCGTGCCCACCATCACCGTCTCGTCATCGGACAGATACGTTTTGGCGTGCACGAAACCGCTCTCGTACTCGTAGATCTTCACGCCCGCCGCAAGCAACCGATTGTAATGGCTGCGCGTCATCAGAAACACGAGTTTTTTGTCGGGGACGTGCGGCGTGATGATGCGGACGTCCACCCCGCGCATCGCCGTGTTTTCCAGCGCTTCGATAAGCTCGCTGTCGATGATCAGGTACGGCGTCGTGATATATACGTAACGCTTGGCTTGATTGAGCATGTTGAGGATCACCGCCTTCGACACCTGCCTCTGATAAACGGGTTTCGGACCGTCGCCGAACGGAATGCAGTAACCCTCTTGTTCGTATTGCTCGTACGCGTAATAATCGGCAAAGTAATCGTTCGCGTTTTTGTCGTTTAAGCCGTAATCGATCAGAAACAAACGCGTCAGCTCGTTGACGGCTTCGCCCTCGAGCCGCAGTCCCACGTCCTTCCAATGCCCGAATTTCTCCACGCGGTTTATGTATTCGTCGGCAAGGTTCACGCCGCCCGTAAAACCGACGCGACCGTCGATCACGGTGATCTTTCGGTGGCTTCGGTTGTTGAACTCGTTGTTGGCTTGTCCGCGCAAGCGGGAAAACGGAACTGCCTTTATGCCGAATTTACGGAGCTGTTTATAGTAATTGCCGGGGAGCGTCATCATGCAACCGATATCGTCGTACACGACGCGCACCTCGACGCCGCTTGCCGCTTTTTCTTTGAGCACTTCCAAGATCGTGTCCCAGAACAGCCCGCCCTCGATGATGAAGTATTCCATAAAGATGAACTTTTCGGCGCATTTGAGGTCCTTGACCATTGCCGCAAAAAGCGTTTCGCCGAGCGGGTAATAGCGAATATCCGTATTCCCGTACAGATGCGAATCGGACAACGTACCGAGCATAACCGCTTGCGAGCCGACGAGTTCGTTTTCGGCATGGACCTCCAACAAGCTTTCCGTATCGTCTTTCATCACGCGCTGCTTCGTCAGCCCGTTCAACCGTTTGCTTTGCTTTTTGCCAAGCTTACGCGAGTAGAACATAAAGTACAGCATAAAGCCCACGATGGGGATCAGCAAAACGAAGAACAGCCACGGCAGCTTATAGTCGGGATTATCCTTGCGGTTGACGATGGCGACGGCAACGCCGACTTGCGTCGCAACAACGGCAAAATAGAAGTAAGGAATAAAGATCGTAAGCAAGGTCATGACGCCGATCACGGCAAGCGTTTCGAGCACGACCAGAAAGATCGCTACGATATAACGGAACGGGATGTAGCTGACCACCCGTTCCGTCTCTTTCTTGTATCCCTTGATTATGATTTTCTTCTTCATAGGTGCTCCCGAAATTATTTGTGGGGAATTTCTTTGACGACCTTGCAGGGATTGCCCACCGCCACGGTATAGGGCGGAATATCTTTCGTGACGACCGAGCCCGCGCCGATGACTGCGCCCTCTCCGATCGTCACCCCGGGCAACACCGTTACGTTTGCGCCCAGCCACGTTTTTGCACCGATCGTGACGGGTTTATCATAGAAGCCGCCTCTGAGCCGTTCGTCCGCGTCAAGCGTGTGGTTCGTGCAGATAATATTGCAGTTCGGACCGATCAGCGCGCAATGCCCTATCGTGATAATGTTGCTATCGAGGAACGTGCAGTTAAAGTTGATCATTGCCGTTCCCTCAAAGTGAACGTTCTTGCCGAACACGCAATGAAAGCCGTCCTCGATAAAAACGTATTGATTGTAGCCCGTAACGAGTTCTCTGACGATTTCGGCGCGTTTGGGATCGCTCGGTCTTGCGTGGTTGAAGTCGTACAGAAGCTCTTTGACGTTCGTCTGAAAAGCAATGACTTCCGCGTCCCTGCGACTGAACGATTCACCCGAAAGCGCTTTTTCAAGTTCAGTCTTCACTTTCTTCACCCGTCACTTCGACCGCGTACTTGCCGTCAAGCCCTTGGGCTTTTAAGAAGGCGTTGAACTCGCGCGTAAGCTCGTCGGCGGAATAGTCGGAGGCGTCTTGAAGCTTTGCGCCACCTACCGCGCCGTACCCTGCGGTCGTTCTGTATACGTTCTCTTGCGCCCGCGTAATGTTCGCTTTCGTCTGTGCCGACACTCTGTCCACGGCGGCCGCCGTTTTTTGGCGCGCTTCTTTGCAACCCTTTTTGAGGTTTGCGATAATGAGTTTCACTTTCGCCTTGAACCCTTTCGTGTGCAAGAACTCCGTAAATTCGGGGTTTGCTTCCGCCGACTGCCGCTTGACTTCTTCGAGCCGCGCTTTGTCTGCTGCTGCTTGTTTGCGCGTGCTTTCCGCCATGTTCGCAAAGGCGAGCTTGAACTTTGCGCCGATGCCTTTGGTGTGGCAGAATTCCTCGAATTGCTTGCTGATTTCCTCGTAGTGGTGGTCGTTGTACTGTTCCATGGTTTTCAATCTCCTTATCTGAATGATTTTTTTATTCTTTTCGGCGTGGGCAAGCAGAATGTTCCACTGCTCCTCGCCCGTCGCCGATAAAAACGCTTGAAATTCTTCCGCGGTAATGGCTTCCGTTTCGTTTTGTTTGTTTTCGTTTTCCATACTATCCTCCGCTATTTCGCCTGCTTACAAATACAGTTTACCTCACTTTTTCAAAAAGCGCCACCACACAAAAACCGAAAAGTGTCGGTTTCTGATTGCGTTTTTGCAAAAAGTTTGGTATAGTAGTTGTATCGATTTTACAGGCGGTGGACGATGAACCGATCGGAATCCAAATTTCAGAACACGGCAGCCAAGATGGGGAGCGCACTCGTTACGCTTCTCGAAAGCAAGGATTTCCAAGAGATTAGCATAATGGATATCTGCAAGGAGGCGGGCGTCAACCGCTCCACCTTTTACGCACACTACGACAACACCTACGAATTGTTGCAAGGAACGTATCAGAGCCTCGTAGCCAATTTTCTGAACGAATGCACGTTCGACGATCCCGTGGACCTTTCGGATATGCGAAGCTTAAGCAAAGACGACCTGAACTTTGCCACGCCCAAATACCTGCTGCCCTACTTAAAATACATACAGGCGCACAAACGGCTTTTTAAGATCTACGCCGAAAATGCCCGCACGTTCGAAGCAAGCAAAATGGACGATTACATCATCGAAAACCTGTTCGTCCCTATCTACGCAAAGCACGGCGTGACCGACAAAAAGCTGATTTACTATATGCAAAAGTTTTTCCTCAAAGGGGTCGACGCCGTTATCAACGAGTGGGTGCGAAACGACTGCGAAGACGATATTCTGTTTATCTGCGAAATTCTGATGACGTGCATACGCGCCAACAGCCGCCCTTAACAAACCGCATTTTACGACATCGAAAAAGGTCGGTCGTTCCGTTTCGGAACTGCCGACCTTCGTTTTTTAATTGTGCCCTAGGCGTACTATGTTTTAGAGAGGCAAGTCTTTTTTGCAGAAGCGTAACGTGCCCACCACGTAGGCTATAACGCTGATGCACAGTGCGACGATAAAAAGTACGATCCAAGTCGAAGTGCCCGTCAGAATGCCTTCTACGTCGAAAAACGAGTATACCGACACGTACTTAAAGAGCGCGAGTGCGTCGACGTTGAGCATCGAGCCGAACATACCGAAGAGCGAACCCAGGATCGACACGCCGCACACGATACCGCTGCAACCCGAAGAAAATTTGGAAAGGTTGAAGATGCCCGAGAACATATAGCAAAGACCGGAGAGCGCAAGGCAGGACGCGCACGACGTCAGGTTCATGAGCACAATCTGCTTTGCAGAGAGCGTGCCGATGACGTTGATTTTCAGAACGGCGGCGGCGGACGCAAGGTCAAGCGGCATGGCGGCGTTTACGATAAGGTGCGCGACCGTCGTCACGGCAAACATGATAACGACCGTGCCCACCTGATAGATGATCTGCGTGAGGCACACGGTGATACGGCGTTTGGGCGTGGAAAGCACGTACGCCATAGAGCCCTTATCCACCTGCCCCGCGAGCAGCTTGTTCGAGCTGATCAGGATATAAATGGTGGGAAGGATCAAGCCGATCATGCCGTAGTAAATGAGGAGCAGAAGCGACTGCGTCATTTCCATGCCGGCGAACTGCGCAAGGAAGATCGCCATCAGCGCGCCCATGACCGCGAACATTACCCAATTCGCTTTTACGGTCTGTTTGAACAAAGGAAGACTGAACATGTTATTTTACCTCCGTGGTTTCAATGTTTTCCAGATAGTATTTTTCGAGCGTGTACGGTTCGTGCGAGAAGCCCGCAATGCCGTACGCCGACAGTTCTTTCAAAAACGCGTTGATGTTTTTTACCGCGATATTGACGGTGATTTCGCGCTTTTCTTGGTTTTTGTTTATCACCGTGTCGCCCGCCGCCTTGCAATATTTTTCGTAGCCCGCGGCGTCGCCGAACGCGATCGTATAGGTTTCGTGCGGGTCGAGTGCAAACTGCTCTCTACTGACCGTGTTTACGATTTTACCGTCGTGAATGAACATTATGCTGTCGCACGTGTCTTCGAGTTCTTTAAAGACGTGGCTGGACATAAACACCGTTTTGCCCTGCGCCTTCTGCTCGAGAATGATCTCCACCATGGCGTCGCGCATAAGCGGATCGAGACCCGTGGACGGCTCGTCGAGCAGATAGATCTGCGGTTGCGCCATAAACGCCGCGACGAGCGCCATCTTCTGCTTCATGCCCTTGCTCATGCGGCGAAGGGGCGCGGTGATGTCGATTTTCAGACGGTTGATGAGGTCGTTCATGTACGTAAAGTCCGTCAGCCCCAACAGCTCCGCCTGTATCTTCAAGAACGAAACGCCGTTGCCCACGTCGGGAAAGTCGATCTGCCCGGGGACGTAGCCGACGAACTTTTTGATCTCCGCCGCCTGCTTCCACGCGTCCATGCCGCGTAAAGCTACGCTCCCCGTGTCGCCCTTCAAAAAGCCCATCATGTGGCGTATGGTGGTGGTCTTGCCGCTTCCGTTCGTGCCTACGAGCCCGAATACTTCGCCCTCTTTTACGTTGAACGAAAAGTCGAAAATCCCCCGCCCTTTGCCGTAATCTTTCGTCAGATTTTTAACTTCGATCGCATTAGCCATTGCTCAGCCCTCCGAACGTGCGCTCGCTCTTGTAAAAATGCATGAAGTATTCTTCGAGCGTCTGCTTGTGTTCCACCAGATTTTTCACGTCGTACTTTGTAAGCGTCTTGATCATTTTGCCGCATTCGGGGTCTTCGACCGCGATTTCTAAGGTCAGCTTGTCGTCGTCTTTAAGACGGAAATCGAAATCTTCGCCGAGGAATTTTTCGTATACGCTCTTCTCTCCGAACGTGACGACGAACGTCTTGCGCTTATAGTGCGTCAGCTCGCCCGCTTCGATGACCGACACGAGTTTGCCCTCTTTGATGATGGCAATGCGGTCGCAGAGCGCCTCCACCTCGCTGAAAATGTGACTGGAAAGCAGGATCGTTTTCCCGCGCTCCTTTTCTTTCCGCACGAAGTCGATGAACACTTCCTGCATGACGGGATCGAGCCCGCTCGTCGGTTCGTCGAGCAGCAGTACCTCGGGATCGCTCATAAACGCCGCCACGATGGCAAGCTTGCGCTTTTCGCCGATGCTCATGCGCTTCACCGACCCTTCGATATTGACGGCAAAGATTTTCAGAAGCTCTTCGGTGCGGTCGGTCTTTGCTTTGCGCAAACCCCGTATCATATCCAAAAAGCCCTTGCCGCTGAGCCCCTCGGGCAGCGCGACTTCCCCGGGAAGATACCCCACGTTCTGCATAACGTACGCGTGGTACTTCCAGCAGTCCGCGCCGTTTATATAGCAGTGCCCGTTCTCCGGATCGGAAAAGCCCATAAGGTGGCGCATCGTGGTGCTCTTGCCCGCGCCGTTCGGCCCCAAAAAGCCGAACACTTCTCCTTTTTTCACGCCGAACGAAACGTTGAATACGCCGCGGCCGTGCCCGTAATTTTTGGTCAGGCTTTTCACTTCGATGACGCCCTCCGCGCCCTCCGATAGGTCGGCTTTCGCTTTTTCGATCCGCTCCATGCGGTCGATTTGCCGCACGACGATCGCGTTGTAGATAAACTTGTTTGCGATCATCAATGCAATGCCCGCGATACCGATGATCGAACCCACGACGAGTGAGGGCACTTTATCGGCATTGAGCAGCGAAACGTTCATACCTATGAGAAAAAGCACGCACCCGAGAATGCCGAGGATCCAGGTCGCTCTGGCAGCGGTTCGTTTCGCTCGCTCGTTTTTCTGCTCGATCTCGGCAATGAACGCGCCGCCGATTGTCTTTCGCTTCATAATTACCTCCTGTTTCTTCGTTCGCGTAAGCTTTGCGCTCGTGATTTTCCACGCCCGTTCGCTTACGTATACAGTGTAATAAAAATTTACAGAAAACACCACAACACAAAAACGGAAAACTGTCGGTTTCTGATTGATTTCCCGCAAAATTTTTAGTACAATAATCGTATGGCTGTTTTTAAGAAAATCGCATCTCGGCTCGGCAATCCGAAGTGGTATTTTTTACTGCCCGTTGTGCTTATCGCGATAGGCGCTACCGTCGGCGGCACGCTGATCATGACGCAACCCGAATTGTCCGCTTATATGACTTGGGGCTACGTTCTGCTCGCAATTATGGGGGTAACGTTAAGTTATTCGATTTTCGGGATCGTCCACCTTTATCCCAAAGCCAAGGCGGGCATACTGAAATGGGCGGAAAAGCATCCGCGCCTTGACCGTATGTTCAACGAATACGGCTTTACGACTTTGGTGCTTACGGCAGGTTCGATTTTCGTTACGTTTGCGTTCGCCGTATACAACGGCTCGATCGCCATCGTCATACGCTCGATCTGGTTCGGTGCATTAGCCGCGTATTACGTCGTACTGATCGTACTTCGTAGCAGTATCCTTATCCATTACGGCAGAAGAAAACGTGCCGAAGGTAACGGGCAATCCGAAACGCAACTATGCGTATACGACGGAAAGCTATACCGCGCTTGCGGCGTGATGTTGTTTCTGTTGCCTGTTTGCTTGTCCTTTGCCATTATGCAAATGGTACGCGCGGGCGATTCGTTCGAGCATACGGGCATTACGATCTACGTCTATGCGATTTACGCATTTTTCAAAATAATAACGGCGGTTTACAGTCTTATCAAAGAACGCCGCAATCATTTGATGACGGTAAAAGCGATCAAAAACGTAAAACTTGCCGACGCTTTCGTATCTATACTTGCTTTACAGACGGCAATGTTCCGCGAATTTGGTAGCATAGGCGATATAAATACCATAAAGATGAACGCAATTACGGGCGCGATCGTTTGTGCGCTGACGATTGCGATCGGCGTGTATATGATCGTAAGAGCAACCTTGCGTATCAAAGCGTTAAAGCAAGAACAGGAAACGAATGAGCAAAGTAACAACAGCGACACGCAAAACGAACTTGATGCAGAACGTGCAAAAGGATAAACTATGACGGAAAAAATGCGAAGAGAAAAGCAAGCGCTCGAAAAGGCGGAAATCGATCGGATATTAGAGCGCAATACTTCGGGCGTTCTGGCGCTCATGGACAAAGACGGCTACCCCTACGCCGTGCCGCTCAGTTACGTATACGAGAACGGCAAGATTTATTTCCACAGCGCAAAGACGGGACACAAGATCGACGCCGTGCGCTTTTGCGACAAAGCGAGCTTCTGCGTCATCGACAAAGACGACGTTCAACCCGAAAAGTATACGACCTTCTATAAAAGCGTGATTGCGTTCGGCAAAGCGGAAATCGTACAGAGCGAAGAAGAAGCGTTATACGCCATGAAAGCGTTGGGCGAAAAGTATTATCCCGATCACGATGAAGCGCTAAACGCCGAGCTCGAAAGATTCAAATCGGCATTTGCCGTGATCAAGTTCAGTATAGAGCACATCACAGGTAAGCAAGCACGTGAACTGATGAAACAATAAAAAAAGACCGACAGCGGGATTTACCTGCCGTCGGTCTTTTCGTTTATATCCGATTTATTTTTTCATGAGCTTTGCGCCCGTGTTCCAAGCCTGCCCGACCTTTTCGCCCACCGCGTAGTACCCGCTCTGGAATTGGTCGAAGACGAACGCATGCAGCTTCGTCGGGTCGACCTTGCCTTTTGCGTCAAGCACCTTTTCATCGGCAAGCACGTTGAGGATTTCGCCTAACACGCGAAATCCGTAAACCGTGTGCTGACACTCCGCTACTTTGCATTCGAGCGTTAAGGGGAACTCCTCCACGACGGGTGCGTTCACCCGCGTGCTCTTATGTGCGTGCAATCCCGAGCGCTCGAACTTGTCTTTCATTTTGTTGGACGACGCAATGCCGAAAAAGTCCGCCGCTTCGATATGGTCGACGTCGGCAATGCTGAGCGTGAACGCGCCCGTGCGCTTGATGTTTTCCGAAGTCTTGTTGTCCTCGTCAATGTTGAGCGCCACCATGTTTTCGGCGCATACGCCACCCCACGCCATGTTCATCACGTCCACGCTGCCGTCCTCGGTGTCGGGCGCTATTAGCAGACCGGGCATCGGGAAGGTATACGGCTGTACGCCTAAATCTTTTAACATTTCTCTATTCTCCTTTATACTGTTTGATTGGTTTTGCGCAAAAATCTTCTTGCGCGCTTTCCTTCCATAGTATACCATTACAAAACGAAAAAATCAAAGACTTTTTATAGAATGGCAATACGACGCACCGAGGTCTTATAACTGCTTTATGATTTTCGCGGGAACGCCCGCAACGACGACGTTTGCGGGCACGTCCTTTGTGACGACCGCGCCTGCCGCTATCACCGAATTGTCTCCGACGAGCACGCCTGCAAGAATGGTGGCGTGCGCGCCCACCCAAACGCGATTTCCGATTTTTACGGGTGCGGGCATCATGCTTGCACGCTGCTCGGGGTTTAAGTCGTGATTGAGCGTTGCGATGACGACTTGCTGACCGATCAGCACGTCGTCCCCGATTTCGATGCCGCCTTGGTCCTGAAAGCAGCAACCCGAATTGATAAACACGCGCTTGCCGATTTTTATATTCTGCCCGTAATCGGCATTGAAGGGCGGAAACAAACCGAACCCCTCGTCCAGCTCTTGTCCGATCAGTGCGGAAAACAGTGCGCGTATTTCTTCGGGCGTTTTGTATCCGTTACTCATTTCAGCCGTTATCTTGCGTGCCCGCTGCGCCATTTCGTGCATATGCAGGTGTAGTTCGGACCCCGCCTCGATATACGCCTTCCTTTTCATTGCTTCCTTAAACTCTGCCGTGGTCATACCGATACCTCTCGCTTTTATAAACGGTTACCGCAATTGCCGTTATCGTTTCGCCTTAATTCATTTGTGCGATGAGCGCGCCGACGTTATTCCCGCTTATGCGTGCGCCCTCTTTCCAATTTGCTTTGGGCGCCGTAGCGTGCAAGTTGGTCGCGCTCGAACCGATCCCGCTGCTGCCCGAAGTGCAGAACGGAATAATGGTCACGCCCTCGAATTCGTAGTCGTAGCTTTCGAAAAACGTATAAATGATTTTAGGCGCTTGCCCCCACCAAATGGGATAGCCTATAAATATAATACCGTACTGCGATATGTTTTCCACGCTTCCGCTGATTTCGGGACGCGCCGACGGATCGTTCTGCTCACGGTTTGCGCGGCAATCGGTGTTGTAGTTCAAGTCGGCGGACGTATACGGAACCGCAGGCGTTATCCGATAAATGTCCGCGCCGCTTACCCGATCGCAGATCGCTTCCGCAACGCTTTTCGTCGTATTGGTGCAAGAAAAATAGGCGACGAGAATTTTTTGCCCGACGGCTGCGTTAAACACGAGCTGCACGGTGCGGTTCCCATAGTTCCACATGGTTTCGCTTTTTTCGATGGCGTTCCACTCGTCCTCCGTTCCCGCGTAGTTAATCGTTTCGATCGTGCTGTCCTGAATAAAATAATTGCCGATGGTCGTAACCGTTTTGGGAATATTCAGTTCGGTGATACCGTTTGCTCTGCGGAACGCACCCTGTGCCAGAATTTTCACGCCGCTCGGAACGCTCGCGTTGTTTACGCCGCGTACAAGCGTTTGGGTCGCACTTTCGATCAAATGCCCGTTTTCGCTGCGGTAAGCCGCATTGTCGCCCGCAACCGAGAACTTTTTCAACGCCGCGCAGTTATTGAACGCCATATCGCCTACGGCCGTTACGCCTTTCGGAATATACATCGATACGAGCGACGAACAAGCCGAAAACGCGTTGTTACCGATCTCGGCAAGCCGACTTCCCTCCCCGACGGAAACCGTCACCAGATCCGAGCAACCGTAGAACGTATTCTGTCCGATCGTCGTTACGCTATCGGGTATCGTCACGGAAGTCATAGCCTTTTGGGCAAATGCACCCGTGCCGTGATGCCCCTGTATAGCCGTCACGGGCAAGCCCTCGTGCTCGGCGGGGATCACGACGATCGTTTCTTCACCAACGCCCGTGACCGTGTAGGCGTTGCCGTCCTTTACGTATTCCAAGCTCGCCGTAGGGGCGATGTCCTCGTTTGCCGTCCACCCCGCATAAAGCGTGATATTTCTTTCCGCTCTGTCCGTATCGAAATGCCACTCTTCCGCCACAGCCGCTTCGTCCGTATACCAGCCGCGCAAAAAATACCCTTCTTTTACGGGCGTGTTCGGGCGGACGACGGGATTGCCCGCGCGCACCCTTTGGCTTTCCACCACACTGCCGCCGCGACTGTCAAACGTTACGGTATAGTACGTTCCCGTATCCTCACCGTTCGGGTCCTTACCGTCGCCGCAGCCCGTAAGCGCAAAAAGCAAACATAACACGCAAGCAAGTAAAACGCAAAATTTTTTATTCCGTTTCATCTCCATCCTCCCAAGTGGTTACTTTTTTCCGAGCGATTTGCACGCTCCCAAAAATTCGCCCGTTTTCAGATATTGATAGGTCGGCATCTCGAATAAGACGGGTTTGAGTTTACCGTAGTCGATTTTCCCGTTTTCGTTCAAAACTTTTTGATCCGCATACGTATTCGCGATCGTAAGAATGAAGTTATCGAAGCCTTTCGTTTCGTAATTATCCTCGACGACGCACTCCATACTAAGAGGTGCGTCCGTTATGACAGGCGCCCCTTTTTCGCCCACTACGTAAGGAAAAACTTCCGACTTATCCGTCTGACGCCCGCTGACGCAACCGACGTAGTCGGCTCTTTCCAAAAGTGCTTCGTCAACGATATTGACCGAGAGCACCTTGTTTTCGATGATACCCGCATTGATGTAATGCGGCTTTGCAAGACTGACCATAATATGATCCATAATGCCCAAATGCCCGACAAGCGTCCAAGTGGGCTTACCGTCCGAAAACGTACCGACAACGACGAGCGGCGTAGGGTACAACGCCAAAACCGATCCTAAATTTTTCATATACGCCTCCTTACGCCGTATTATTTATGGTTGAATTGCATCACGCCGACGAGTTTATGCGGAACGTAGCTTTCTTCCAGATAATCGATTTCTTCTGCCGTAAGCTTAACGCCTACCGCCGCGACCGCATCTTCTATATGCCTGATTTTCGTCGCCCCGACGATAGGCGCGGTCACTTTGGAAAGCAACCAACCGAGCGCAACCTGCGTTCTCGTGAGGTTCTTCTTTTCGGCAAGCTCGGCGACCCTTGCGATAATGATCCCGTCCTGCTCTTTCGTGGAATCATACTTGCTTTTCGCAACGCCGTCCGTTTCGAGCCGTTTCGTCATTTCGTCCGCCGGTTTTACGAGTCTGCCCGAAGCAAGCGAGCTGTACGGCGTGAGTGCTATTCCGTTTTCTTCGCAACACGGGATCATCTCGCGCTCTTCCTCACGGAATAAAAGATTGTAATGCCCTTGCACCGAAACGAATTTCGCCCAACCGTTGCGCTCCGCGATCGCATTGGCTTTTTCAAGCTGCCACGCGTAGCAGTTCGATATGCCGATCGCTCTTGCCTTGCCATCCTTAACGGCGGTGTTCAAGCCTTCCATGATTTCTTCGATCGGCGTGTGGTAGTCCCACATGTGGCAAATGTATAAGTCAACGTAGTCCGTTTCCAATCTCTTCAAGCTCTTGTCCAGACAATCGGCAACGTGTTTTTGTCCGCTTATGCCGCCGGCGATTTCATCCTGCGTTCTCGGCAAGAATTTGGTCGCAATGACCGCATTTTTGCGCGCCGTCAGTCCTTTGATAATTCTGCCGAGATATTCCTCGCTCGTACCGCCCGCATATCCCATTGCCGTATCGAAAAAGTTAATGCCGTTATCGAGCGCCGCTCTGATGATTTCTTTCGAATGCTCTTCGTCGAGCGTCCACGCGTGATGCCCGAGGTTCGCGTCGCCGAAGCCCATACACCCCAAACAAATGCGCGACACCGTTATGCCCGATTTTCCGAGTTCCGTATATTCCATATATGCCGCCTCCGAATAAAAATATAAGCGTCAACTTTGATCGACGCTTATAGTATAAAGTATTTTACTTTATATGTCTAATACTTGTTTTCTATACTTTCGTATGCTCAATAGACATACGAATGCGATCCAGGAATTTCGTTGCCGCCACACCCATGGGTTGATGCTTTTTCCACACTATGACCGAAGTGCTGATCAAATCGGGATAGAGCGGTCTTACGCACACTTTATCATTCCCATACAGCGATACCGCGCCTTGAATCGAAAGCGCGACTCCAAGGCCTTGTTCCACAAGAAGCGCAGCGTTGTTAATCAGATTATTGGATGAAAACACGTTCTTCTTGTCAAATGACGACCCCAGCCAATTTGCGAGCTCGGCTTTTACCCTATCCCGACTCGGAAGGATCAACGGCGTATCCTGCAGATCCTGCGGCGTTACGCTCGCCTTTTCCGCAAGAGGCGAACCTTTCGGAACGACGACGACCCAATGCTCTTTCACGGGCATACGCAGATAATCGTATTTTTCCATCTCCACCGGCTCTAACAACAACCCGAAATCAAGCAAGCCTTGATCTATTTGGTCTTTAATGTTATCCGCGTTACCCGAATAAAAATTAAAACTGATATTCGAGTGATCCTCGCTGAACGCCTTTATCATCTTGGCAAGTTCGCTGACCGCACTGATCTCACCGCTTCCTATCGAGATGATTCCGCTCACGTCATCCCCACCACTGAGCTCCGCAAATTCCTGCTCCGTCTTGTCGGCAAGCGCGACCAATTCTTCCGCACGGCGACGAAGCAACATGCCCGCTTCCGTAAGCGTTATTTTTCGGTTGCCGCGTTCAAACAGCCTTGCCCCGAGTTCTTCTTCCATTTGTGCAAGTTGGCGCGACAGCGACGGCTGCGTGATATGCAGCACTTCCGACGCCCGCAAAATATTTTCTTCCCGCACCACCGCCAAAAAATATCGCAAGACACGTAATTCCATCGTCCACTCCTACTATGCAAAAAATCCGCATATTCGTTGTTCTTATGCCTTTCTATTATAGCATGTTTAAGGGATCGAAGTAAAGTAAACGTCTGTTGAAGCTCCGGTTGTTTGCAGTGCGGAAGACGGGGGCGGCGGTCGCCTTCAGCTCCCTTGGTGGCGAATGCAACATGTTCCCTTTTACCGAAACTGCACGGCGTCGCCACCGCGAACGATTGCCTACGGCAATATTTTCTCGTTCCCGTTCTCCGCTCCACGCAAAAAGCACACCCATAGGGGTGCGCTTTGCGTGGAGCGGAAGACGGGACTCGAACCCGCAACGTTCAGCTTGGGAAGCTGACGCTCTACCATTGAGCCACTTCCGCGGAAGCACTTTAATTATACGGCAAAGGGGATGGTTTCGTCAACTCTTTTTAGAGTATTGGGGAAATTTAGCCACGGATGCTTCCGTTACTTTAACCATAAGACCATAAGCAAAATGGCGATGCCGAAACCGGCGACCGTGCACAGAAAGGCGGGCAGCATGGAAAGGAAAGCGCCTTTAAAAACAGCCCATTTTTCCTTGCGCGTAAGCTTGGGAACATTCGGGTCATAGTTTTTTCCTCTGTACCACGACGTGCCCTCTATGTTCATATCGACGATGGTGTGCCCGTCGTCTTCGTATTTCGGCTTCTTTTTTTTCTGCTTCGCCGTTTTGTCTTTTTCCTTGCTCAACCGAAACGCTCCTTAAAAACAAAAGGAAGACGCATGCCGCCTTCCTCTTTTGCTTGCTATTCTTGCGGCCAGAGATGGCACGCCACGAAATGCCCTTTCTCGTACTCGCGGTACACCGGTGCTTTTTCCTTGCAGATATCCATGCACGCGGGGCAACGCGTGTGGAATTTACAGCCCGACGGCGGATTTGCGGGAGAAGGAATATCGCCCGAAAGAATGATACGGTTCATCTTGACTTTGGGGTCGGGCACGGGCACTGCCGAGAACAGCGCGCGCGTGTACGGGTGCATGGGGTTAGAGAAGATGCTCGCGTTCGAGCCGAACTCCACCATGCTGCCCAAATACATGACGCCTACGTTGTCCGAAATGTGCTTAACGACGGAAAGGTCGTGCGAGATGAACAGATACGTAAGCCCCATGGACTGTTGCAAGTCTTTCAGAAGGTTGATGATCTGCGCCTGAATGGACACGTCGAGCGCCGAAACGGGTTCGTCGCAGACGATGAGTTGCGGGTTCACCGCGAGCGCACGGGCAATACAGATACGTTGCCGCTGACCGCCCGAGAACTCATGCGGATAACGCTCGAAATAGTAGTCGCGCAGACCGCACTTATCCATGATGTCCAAAACGTACGAATGCAATTCCGATTTGGGCACGATTTTATGCACTTTCACCGCTTCGCCGATGATCGAACCGACGGGCATACGCGGCGGCAGGCTCGAATACGGGTCTTGGAAAATGATCTGCATGCGCGTACGAAGCGGACGCACCTGCGCCGAGGAAAGGGGCGCAATGTTCTGACCGTCGAAATAGATATCGCCGCCCGACGGCTGATGGAGTTTTAAGATCGTACGCCCCATCGTGGTTTTGCCGCAACCGCTCTCGCCTACGATGCCCAACGTTTTGCCGCGTTCGAGATCGAACGAAACGTCGTCCACCGCACGCAGGTTCGCCGTGGGACGCCCGAAGAAATCTTTCTTTATGGGGAAGAATTTGCGTAAGTGCCGCACTTGCAACAAGTATTTCGGATCGGGCGTAAAGGTGAGCGATTCGGCTTTTTCGCTTGCCGCAGCCGCCGCATCGGATGCAACTTGGGCTTCGCTTCTTGCCTGGCGCGCCGCCTTTTCCGCTTCTTTGATCTGTTGCGTGCAAGACTTTACGACGGCCGATTTTTCGGCTTCCGCTTCTTTTACTTCGGCAGCCTTTTGCATCTGCACTTCTTGAGACGCTTCGCCAACCAGGGCAAGCCGCGCCTCTTCCTTGCGCATGGCGACTTTATCGATCGCCGACTGTTGCTGCTCTTTCAGCGCCGCCGTCGTTTTATCGGTTTCGGCTTGAACAGTCGCTGCCTTTTCCTTTTTTTCGGTGGCAATCTGCTCGGCGATCTTTGCCGCGGAAAGCGCCTTTTCGAGTCGTGCTTCTTTGGCGGCATGAAGCGCGTTTTCCGCCGCTGCAGTCACCGCTTTCGCTTCTTCCGTATTTTCCGCCGTTGTTTCGGCTTTCTTAGCCGCAGAGAGCGTCTTTTCGGCTGCGCGCACCTCTTTATCCGCAAGATCGTACTCGCGCTGTGCCGCCTTCAAAACCTCGGTCGAGGTCACCGTGCTGCCCGCCGCTTCTTCTACCGCTTCCGCTTTTTTCTCTTCGGCTTGCGGCTGTGCGTTTGCAGCTTCGGATGCAGTCGCTTTTTCTTCCGTATCGGGTGCGGTCGCTTCTTCTTGTGCGGGCGTTGTCGCCGTTTCTTCTACGGTCACCGCTGCTACCGCTTCTTCGTTTTCAAGCATTTGTGCGTCGTTATTTTTCTTCTTTGCCATTTGCAGCCTCCTTTCCGTACAGATAGCACGCCACCTTATGCGTAGGGCTGACGCTTACCATCTCGGGGAATTTGCCGTTGCAGGCAGGGCACGCGCGCGAACACCGCTCTTTAAAGTAGCAGAATTCGGGCATATTGATCGGGTTGGGTACGTTACCGGGGATGTTGAACAACCGATCGGTATTGGAATTCATGGCAGGTTTGCTCTTCTGAAGGCCGATCGTGTAGGGGTGCATGGGATGATCGAAAATCTCTTCCGTAAGACCCATTTCCACGATACGCCCCGCATACATGACCACGACGAAATCCGCCATTTCGGCGATGATACCGAGGTCGTGCGTGATCAGCATGATGCTGCCGTCGATCTTTTGCTTGATGTCGCGCAGAAGGTCGAGCACCTGCGCCTGAATCGTAACGTCGAGCGCCGTCGTCGGCTCGTCGGCTATAATAAGCCTCGGGTTGCACGCAAGCGCCATGGCAATCATAACGCGCTGCCGCATACCGCCCGAAAGCTCGTGCGGATAGCTCTTGTATACACGCTCGGGCATTGCAATACCAACGAGGTCGAGCATTTCCAAACTCTTTGCTTTGGCGATCTTTTTGTCTGCGCCCGGAAGGTGCAACAGACTTACTTCGTCCAGCTGACTGCCGCTCGTCAGAACGCGGTTCAGACTCGTCATCGGCTCTTCGAAGATCATGGAGATCTGTCTGCCGCGGATTCTCGTCATTTCACGCACGGGCATTTTGGCAATGTCGTACACGTGCTCTTCCATTTCGAATTGCAGCACGCCGCTGTTGCCCGTTTTCTGCACAAGCTCATAAATGGGTTCGCCCTCTTTGTCGAACATGGGCTGTCCTTTCTTGTCAAGTTTCTGTCTGCGCTTAATTCTCTTTTCGCCGTTCTCGTCTAAAACGAACTCGCCGCTGTCGTCCACCTCGTATTCCCAGATCGGGATAAGGTTTCCGCGCGCGTCCTTCTTG
>JAIEBL010000202.1:0-373 GCA_029069015.1 Clostridiales bacterium | reverse complement strand
CCCGCAATCTGCCCTTGCGGCGCTTGCACGAGTTGCATGACGGAAAGCGAAGTAACGCTCTTGCCGCAACCGCTCTCGCCTACGACGCCTACGGTGCTCCCCTGCGGGATATCGAACGACACGCCATTTACCGCCTTAACTACGCCCGCGTCGGTGTAGAAATAGGTGTGCAGGTCGTCGAACTCCATGATGTTCTTTTCGTCGCGCATTTCGGTCATGTAAGCCGACTCGTCCACTTTGCGCTTTTTGTTCTTTTCGAACCGACGCATCGTGCGCATATTCTCTTTGCTGATACGCTTACTTTCTTTGCGCGAAATGTAATGCTTATTGCGGAATTTGCTGTTGAACCAACGCTTGAGCCGCGCGCCCAAAC
>JAIEBL010000201.1 GCA_029069015.1 Clostridiales bacterium | reverse complement strand
AATATCTTCCTTAATAGCCTTGCTCGAAGCATTCGCCGCAAAGTCTACGCCCAATATGAAAGAAGGGCGCTTTTTTGGTCGCAAAAAAGCTTAGCAAAAAACGATAAGGCGGGGCACACTTTCGATTGTGTTCCCCGCCTTTAAACCACCCCTCCGAGGCGACAAGGCTGCCGCCTTGACTGCTTATTATAGGCGGGAATAGGGAAGGCGTAGGCTTAACAAAAAAGAGGCGAGAGAAAGAACATGATGATAATAGAGGGAGCTGTCCCTGCCACTCCGTCATTCCGCTTAGCCGAGCGCGGAGCGCGAACGCCACGGAGCGAAGTAGTATAGTGCCGCAAGGCGCGTCGAGAAATCCGGCGAAGCGTAAATTTAGATTTATTTACACTCGCTTTGCTCGCTAGATCCCTCGTCGCTTCGCTCCCCTTGGGATGACAGAGGCGGGGAGCACGGACACGCCTCATCGAATCAACGCTACGCTTGGGATGACAGAGGCGGGGAGCACGGACACGCCTCATCGAATCAACGCTACGCTTGGAATGACGGAACAGGGAAGTATGGCTGATGCATTATCGAATCAACCGTTTCTTTTCCGAATATATTCCGAAAATAGTTTTTGTAGGCTGTTGCATTATCGCTTTTTTTATGATATAATTCAAAACGCTTATTCAAAGCTACGGTTGAGGGTGTTTAGGAAAAATGTGGGCGTCGGTGATTATATGTTGCATAACGTGCGTACTGATGATTTGCGCCATACTGTTTTTTCCGAAATTGAAAATCGGTAAAGTAAAGCTCGACACGTATTGGCTCATTACGATCCTTGGGGCGGTGTGCGCGCTTCTATTCGGGGGTGCAGACGTCCATAAAGTAGGGAAGGCGCTCATTGCCGATACGGCGATCAACCCGCTTAAAATACTCGTGCTTTTTCTGTCGATGACAATCCTTTCGATTTATCTCGACGAGCTTGGGTTTTTCCGATACTTAGCAAACGTCGTTTTAAAGCGGGCGCGGACGGGGCAGAAGAAGTTGTTTTTCTATCTGTATGTAACCGTATCCGTTCTGACGGTGTTTACATCCAACGATATCATTATTCTCGCCTTTACGCCCTTTATCTGCTACTTTGCAAAGAATGCAAAAATCAATCCGATACCGTATCTCGCGGCGGAGTTCGTTGCCGCCAATACGTGGAGCATGATGCTCATTATCGGAAACCCTACGAACGTATATCTTGCCACGGCGAGCGGCATAGGGTTTTTAGGCTACATGAAATACAGCCTGTTTCCCACCTTGTTCGGCGGGTTGGTTGCGTTTTTCGCCCTGTATCTTCTGTTCCGCAAAAAGCTCGCCGAGCCATTGCAAGCGGAAACGGAAGAAGTCGTTATAGAGGATAAACCGCTGCTGTGGGTGGGGCTCATCCACCTTGCAGTATGTACGGTGCTGCTTGCAATCAGCTCGTACGTCGGGCTTCAGATGTGGATTGTGGCGGCGTGTTTTGCAGGGAGTCTTTTACTGTGTACGGCGGTCGTCTCTCTCGTGCGCAAAAGAAAACCAGTTGCGCTCTTGGGCTGTTTAAAACGAACGCCGTATGCGCTCGTCCCCTTCGTGCTCTCAATGTTCGTCATGATCGTCGTGTTGAGCGATGCGGGCGTTACGGCACGGATCGCAAAGATACTGGGGACGAACTTGTCCATTCTCAAATACGGCGTGGCGTCCTTCTTTGCATCCAACCTCATCAACAACATTCCCATGAGCGTGCTGTTCTCGTCTGTTATCGAAGCGTCGGGCGGTGCGGTAGGGCTTCCCGCTGTCTTTGCCACCGTCATTGGCTCGAACGTGGGCGCATTCTTTACGCCGATAGGTGCGCTGGCGGGTATCATGTGGGGTTCGATCATCAGTAAGCACGATTTAAAATTCGGCTATCTCGATTTTTTGAAAATAGGGGTCGCCGTAGCGATCCCCACGCTTTTTGCTTCCCTCGGCGGGCTTTGGCTCGCGACGGCTATTTTTTAAGTTTAAAAATGCCGCGAAACATTTTTAATGTAATTTTAATCGAACGCTAATTGCATTAAAATATGATTATTTTATATTGGTACTACAAAAGCGTTAGCGGAGCGGTACTCCAACTGAACCCGCCCC
>JAIEBL010000200.1 GCA_029069015.1 Clostridiales bacterium | reverse complement strand
TTTGCCCCCCGCTGCCGCCCACCTCTCTCCTGAGATGTCTCGTGGGCTCGGAGAGGTGTAGAAGAGACAGATAAAATAGGATATTTTTGCGGCAAGCGACTTTACCGAGCGGGATACTTTGATATAGCCGTCGTCGCGCAAGAAGCGTTTGACTTCGCCCGCAATCATGGGTACGGCGTAGGTGGAAAATTTCACGCCGAACGACACGGAAAAATTGCGTATGGCTTTTAGAAAGCCCATACACCCGAGCTGATAAAGGTCGTCGTAGTCCACGCCCTTATTACGGTAGCGACGGATCACGCTCTTTATGAGCGGAGAATTGGCTTCTATGAGTTTTGTTTTTGCCGGCTCGCAACCGTCTTGCGCTTGCCGAATCAATTCGATTGTAACTTCCTGTTCCAGCAAACCTACCTCTCCGTCGTATCGGCGCCGAGGTTCTTTTTCATTTTGACGACCACGCCGTGCGGAACGTTGTTTTCTACGATCAGTTCATCCATAAACGATTCCATGACCGTGAAACCCATGCCCGAGCGTTCTTCGTCCGGTTTCGTCGTAAAGAACGGCTTTTTTGCGCGTTCGATATCTTCGATGCCGATGCCCTCGTCTTTTACGTCGATATGTAGGGTAGTGCCCTCTAAGAATGCGACGATTTCCACTGTGCCGTCGTCTTGGCCGTTATAACCGTGCACAATGCTGTTGGTGACCGCTTCCGAAACAGCGGTCTTTATATCGCTCAGAACGTCTACGGTTGGGTTGAGGCTGACGCAAAACGCCGCTACCGCACTGCGTGCAAGCGCTTCGTTCTGACTCGCCGCTTTGATTTTTAACGTCATATAATTATCCATAAACGCTCCTAGAAGTTGATTTTGGGCATCAGCTCATAGATGCCCGATAGCCGCAATAACTTATCGACCACCGCCGACGGCGAGGATAGAAGAAGGGGCAAATTTTTGCCCTTTAAAATTTTGTATCGCCCGATCAGCATGCCGATGCCCGTAGAGTCCATAAACGTCACGCCCGCCATGTCCAACACGACTTTTGTCAGCTTCGGCGTATCGAATAACGCGTCGAGTCGACTACGAACATAGGTGGCGCAACTTTCGTCCAGTTCGCCGTATAAGGCTACGTACAGCGTGCCGTTTGTTACTTTGCTGCTTATTTTCATAGTTGGTTCCTCTTATTCGTTCGTGTTCTATTGTAGCAAATCAGCTAACGGATATTTTGGCATTTTGTTTCCGTTGCTCTCTATTTTTGTCGAAGAAAATGCGCGCAGAACAGTCGGGTGCGAATGCTTATGAAGAGGGCATCATGGCCTTTATCTTGACAAATTTTTGCTTGTACGGTATAATCATATCAGTAATGAGTTTTGGAGGATAGTAACGTATGAAAAGGAAACTGTGCGCATTTTTGCTCATGCTGGCGGTTGCTGTATTTTCGGTTTGTTCTTTGTCGGCGTGCGACGACGATGAGAAAGAGAATTTCGGACTGCAAATGGGCGTAAAGTACATTTATAGGAGTTGCGTCAATTCGGATGACACGATAAAGGAAAATTATTACGTTTTTCATTCGGACGGGACGGGGGAATATGTGCAGAAATATATGGGGTCTTATAGTAGACTTAATCATTATACAATAGGTTTTAAGTATACTTTTGTGGATAATGAAAAATCGACCGTCGTATGTTTTTATGATTTCATAAAGTATGAGGAAGACCACATAGCAGATAAAAACAGTCAAACACATTGGGTAATGACGATAGGCGTTTCCAAAAACGTTCTCATCGCTTTGGATTCGGCGTCTAGTATGTATATAAGTGAAAAGTATATACAAAGTATTCCGAATTACACACCGTGATAATATATTGCATAGAAAAACACAGAAAGCAAAAAGCAAGAGCAACGGAAAGAAAATCACGTTGCTCTTTTTGGTCTTGCATAGTCGGTAGTTTTATGATATAATCATTCTACGATAAACTGTAATCAAGGCGGGGAAGTTCAGTATGCAAGCAATCGACTTGCGCACGCAAAATCTCAAAAATCCGTTGGGGCTTCAAACGACTGCGCCCAATTTCGGGTGGAAACTCGTTTCGGACGAAAGAGGGCAGATGCAGACCGCGTATCGTATTGTCGCGGCAACGACAAAAGAAAAACTCCTTTGCGGCGACTATGACCTCTGGGACAGCGGAAGAGTAAAGAGTGCGTGCCATTATGCCATCCGATATGAAGGCAGAGCGTTACGCACCGCAGAAGCCGCCTTTTGGCGTGTCATGGTATGGGATCGTGACGGCAACGCGAGCGCGTTTTCCGAATGGGCATTTTTTGAAATGGGACTGCTTTCGCTTTCGGATTGGCATGCAAAGTGGATCGGCGCGGGCAAAACGTCTTCCCGTGCACCCATTCTTTCCAAAGAATTTGCGGTACAAAAGGAAGTTGCGTCTGCGCGCTTATATATCAGCGGGCTCGGGCTTTACGAGGCACATTTAAACGGTGTTATGCTCGGCGAAGGGACGTATTTCAACCCGGGCGAGAGCGACGTCCGCAAAACCGTCTATTACGATACCTACGACATTACCGAAATGCTGAATGAAAAGAACGCGATTTCCGTACTGCTAGGGAACGGGCAGTATGCGAACTGGCGCATACACCGTCAGCAAGGTAGATATTATAAGATCGACGACGCACGAAGCGTTGCCGAAACAGAGGGGATGTTCGGGCGCGTAAAGGCGATAGCGCAAGTCGTTCTCTCGTATGCGGACGGCACGAAAGAAATCATCGGCACGGACGAGAGCTGGCATTCTATCGAAAGTCCGATTACCGAAAACAGCTGGTACGGCGGAGAGGACTATGACGCAACGCTGGAAATCAAGGGATGGAACGATGTTTCGCCCGCAATTCCTAGAAGCGAGTGGGGACGTGCGGCGCTTATTCCGAAAACCGAAATTCCCAAAGGAAAACTGATCGGGCGGGAATGCGAGCCGATTACCGCATGCGACGTGATTCCTCCCGAGAATATTTCCGTAAAAACGATATCCGAAAAAGACGGTTACTT
>JAIEBL010000020.1 GCA_029069015.1 Clostridiales bacterium | reverse complement strand
CGCGCCGTCGGTCAGCGTTTCGGAGAGCGAGGGCGAACGGAGCAGGCGCGCGGCTTCGAATTTTCCCTCGCGCACAAGGGAAAGAAAGCGTGCGGGCGTAGAAGACGATGGCGCAGGGGTGAACTTTTCGTTGGGCGAGTAGACGTAGGCGTAGCGGGGTTTGAGCTCGACGTACTTGTGTCCGCCCTTCATATCGCAGCAGAGTGCAAGGTTTTCGTTCGAGCGCGCCTTGCCGTCGAGTAGCTCTACCGTGTAGGGAAGGAACGCCGCGCTTAAGGGAAGCACGGTCACGAAAAGCGGGTCTTCGGCGGTATAACGTACGGCATTTGCATATTGCACGAACGAGCCGTTTAAGAGCAGTACGCTATTGTCATATACGAAATGATACAAGATTTCCATGCGCTTCATTCACCTCAAAGGATATCGTTTTACGGGCGCTACGGTGAAAGACTTGTCCGCCGCGTCAACCCGCAAAGAATGCCCCGGGGTTGACAAGCCCGTACACTATATTTATGCACGGCTGTATAAAATAATGTTTATACGGCAATTATTAAAGCAATTGAGCTTTGGAGGCATATATGGAAAACAATTGGACGATCGAACAAACGAAAACTCTTTTCGCCCGCGCGGCGGCGGCGAAAAGCAGGGAAAGGGGCTCGTATGGGCGTTTACCGACGTATCGGACCTGACGGGCAGAAGCGTGAACAGCGTGCGCAACTACTATTACAGCCAACTCAAAATGTTCGAGCTACTGCCGCGGCTTGCCGAAGATCTGGGCATTTCCGTTCCCAAGAGCGACCGCGAACGGTTCGAGCTGTTTACGCAGGAAGAAATCGAGTCGCTCGTGGAAAACGTGCTCACCGAGAAGGCAAAGGGGCAGAGCGTGCGTAAGACTATCGCCGCTATGGCAAACGGTGACCGTAAGAAAGCTTTGCGGCTGCAAAACAAGTACCGTAGTATGATTCTGCACCATAGAAGCAAAGTCACCGAAATCATGCGACGGATCGGCGAAAAGGGCGAAAGCTACTTTAACCCGTACACCAAGGAAGTCGTCACCGCCGGTGCGGAAGTAGACAACTACCGCCTTCTTACCGATTATATCGGCAGCCTCGACGAGTCCGAAGTGGGCGAGTTCCTGCAAATCATGAAGAAGTTTTTTGCGTAAACAAATACGCTTTTTGAGCGCCAAAAAACGAAGGGGGACACAAGAGTGTCCCCCTTATCAATCCCCCTATAATGACAAGAGGAAAGCCATAGCCTTAATTAGAAAGAGCGGCGAAAGAAAGAATGTGATTATAATAGCGTATGTTGTTCCCGTTCTCTGTCATCCCGAGGGAAGCGGAGCGAAGCGAAGAGACGAGGGATCTAGCGAGCAGCGCGAGCGTAAATAAATTTTAATTTACGCTTCGCTGGATTCCTCGGCGTGCCTACGGCACTTAACTCGGAATGACAGAGGGCTGATATGCGACCGACATTTT
>JAIEBL010000002.1 GCA_029069015.1 Clostridiales bacterium | reverse complement strand
TTATTGGGCGGCAGCGGCAACGATACAATCCAAAAGCTGCTCTACCGCGGCTTTCCCCTCACCCGTCACGCCCGAAAATACGATGATATCATCTTTTCCGATTTTGAGCGAAGACGCGGCAAGCGAAGCGTTTCGTTGCCGCTCGGCACGCGAGAGCTTATCGGCTTTCGTTGCAATCACCGCAAAGGGCAAAGCGTAGGCGTATAGGTATGTAAGCATTTGCTTGTCAAGTGCGGTCGGCTCGTGCCGAAGGTCGACGAGCGAAAGCACGTGGCAAAGCTTGGCAGACGTGCGCAAATACGTTTCAATCAACTCCGCCCATTTCGCTTTCTCGGCTTTGGGAGCACTGGCATAGCCGTATCCCGGAAGGTCTACGAGCGTAAGTTGCCCGTCGTTGATATCGAAAAAATTCACGAGGCGGGTTCGTCCCGGTTCGGACGACGCTTTGCAAAGTCTTTTCTGTCCCGTAAGCGCATTGATAAACGTGGACTTTCCCACGTTGGAACGCCCCACCACGCATATTTGCGGGCACGAAAGCTGCACTTGTACCTCTTGCAGCTTTTGCGGCGCGGCTACAGAAGTGATAAATTTTGCCGCAGTAATACGCATATCAGCGCACCAACGCAGCAGCAAAAACCTCGTCGATCGTATCGGCGTACAGTATGCGCAAATTGTTTTTGACCTCGTCGGGAAGATCTTCCGCGTCTTTACGGTTCTCGCTCGGAATAATGAGCGTTTTCACGCCCGAACGGAACGCCGCAAGCGATTTTTCTTTCAAGCCGCCGATGGCAAGCACCTTTCCGCGCAGCGTCACCTCACCCGTCATCGCTACGTTACGGCTCACGGGCAATCCCGAAAGGGCGCTTAAAATCGCCGTGGCGATCGTAATACCCGCGCTCGGTCCGTCTTTGGGCGTCGCGCCCTCGGGTACGTGAATATGAATGTCGTACTTCGTGAAAAGTTCGAGCGGGATAGCGTACTTCGTCGCGCGCGAACGCACGAGCGACAATGCCGTACGGCAAGACTCTTTCATTACGTCGCCGAGACTTCCCGTCAAAATCACTTCGCCTT
Organism: Clostridiales bacterium; assembly: GCA_029069015.1. GTDB lineage: Bacteria > Bacillota > Clostridia > Christensenellales > Pumilibacteraceae > Pumilibacter. The sequence goes on along the minus strand of JAIEBL010000002.1, from coordinate 3,650 downwards.
TACCGTCGGGGATGGCAGCGACTTCGACCGAAAGCGTCACGCCGCCCACGCTCGTCCAAGCAAGCCCCGTGGCAAGCCCCGCTTCGTCTTTTTCATTCTTTTCGTTGTCGCGGTATTTGGTGACGCCGAGATATTCTTTCAAATCGGCAAGCGTAACGTCGTAGTGCACGGGCACGTCTTTACCGCCCGCCACTACCTTTACGGCAATTTTGCGCGCAACCGTAGCGATTTCGCGTTCCAAATTACGAACGCCGCTCTCGCGCGTGTACTGACTGATAATCGCCATCAGAACAGGATCGGACAGCGTAACCATGCTCTCGCTGAGCCCGTTGGCTTTGAGTTGCTTAGGTACTAAATACCGTTTGGCGATCTGCAATTTTTCTTCGTAGGTGTACCCGGAAAGCTCGATCACTTCCATGCGGTCGAGTAGCGGCGCGGGAATGGAATCGAGCGTGTTCGCCGTCGTGACGAACATAACTTTGCTAAGGTCGTACGCCACTTCCAGATAGTGGTCTTTAAAAGCATTGTTCTGATTGGGATCAAGCACTTCGAGCATTGCCGACGCAGGATCACCGCGGAAATCGGACGACATTTTATCGATTTCGTCCAAAAGGAACACGGGATTGATAACGCCCGCCTGCTTCATGCCGCTGATGATACGCCCGGGTAGCGCACCGATATACGTTCTGCGGTGTCCGCGAATTTCCGCTTCGTCGCGCACGCCGCCGAGACTCATGCTCACAAGCTTTCTGCCCGCTGCCCGCGCGATACTCGTCACCACCGAGGTCTTGCCTACGCCGGGAGGGCCTACGAAGCAAAGAATCGGGCCGTTGAGCGCTTTGGTAAGCTGATGAACGGCAAGATATTCCACGATGCGCTCTTTTACCTTTTCCAAACCGTAGTGGTCTTCGTCCAGAATTTCACGCGCACGTCCCAAATCCAAATTGTCGTCGGACTGCTCGGTATAAGGCATATCAAGCAGCCAATCCAAATACGTGCGGCTTACCCCTGCTTCGGGCGAAGTGGGCGACATTTTTTCCATGCGGCTCAACTCTTTCGTCACTTTTTCACGAACTTCGTCGGGCAGCTCTTTTTCTTCTAAGCGTTTGCGGTATTCCTCGATCTCGTCTTCGTCCTCGCCGAGCTCGTCGTGTATCGCTTTGATCTGCTCGCGAAGATAATATTCGCGTTGGCTCTTATCGATGCTTTCGCGCACCTTCATGTTGATACGCTTTTCCACCGCCATGATCTCGCATTCGCGCACCATAACGGAATAAATGTCTTCAAGCTGGCTGTACGCGTCGGGTGTTTCGAGTAATTTCTGTTTGTCCGCATCATTTTTATAAAGGTGCGTGCCCATCAAGCCGATAAACGCCTGCGTATCGTTGATGTCGATATTTCGCATCACCTCGGGCGGAATGCGGTTATCCAGCTTTTTATATTTTTCAAACTGTTCGGTGATACGGCGCTTGACCGCTTCGAGCAGAATTTGATCGCTGGGACGTTCGATGAAATCCTTGAGCATGACTTCGTAGTAGGGCGAAATATTGACGTAGCTGTCAATTTCCATGCGGCGGATACCCGTCACGAGTACGCGAAAACTGTCGTTCGGCAGTTTCGTCAACTGCTTGATTGACCCTAAGCACCCTACTCTATAGATATCCTTGGGTGCGGGGTTATTTACGTTTTGCCGCTTTTGCGCCACCAAAAATACGTCTTGGTTTTCCTGCACCGCTTTGTTGAGCGCAACGATGGATTTATCCCGCCCCAAATCAAAAACAATGGTTTGCCCCGGGAAAACCACTACGCCGCGCAGTGCGATCATCTTAAACGAAGGTTTAATGGGCGAAACGCCCGTTCGCGTTATATCGTTAAAAACATTCTCGTCCATGCCTATCTCTCCACGTATATAGTATAGCACAAAGCAAAAAAACTTACAAGCATATTTACGGTCTTATTCAAGAAGCATTTTTGCGTCCGAAGCATACAAGATATACCCTTCCATATCAAAAAAATCAAAAATGCGTCCGATACGAAAAATACCGAACGCATTCCATAACCGTTTGATTTCGTTTACCGCTCAGGCGGATTCTTTTTTGCCGCTACGGAAAATTTTATCGGTCATTTTGCCCGACTCGATACAGTCTTTATCCACGACCACTTTGGTAATCGTTTTATCGGTGGGCACTTTGTACATAACGTCCAACATGCAATTTTCCACAATCGAACGAAGTCCGCGCGCCCCCGTATGCAGTTCGATGGCTTTTGCGGCTATGGCGTCCACAGCATCGGGCGTGAACACTAACTCTACGCCGTCCATTTCCAAAAGCTTTTCATACTGTTTGGTGAGCGCATCGCGCGGTTCGGTCAGAATGCGGACGAGCGCGTCTTTGTCGAGATCGTTCAGGCTTACCGTAATGGGCACACGTCCTACGAATTCGGGGATAAGCCCGTATTGGATCAAGTCTTGCGGCTGCACATCTTTATAGAGCTGTGCCGCGTCCTTTTCGTTTTGGGGCGAAAGCTCGCCGCCGAAGCCAAGTCCCGACGTGTTCGTACGCTTGGAAATGATTTTATCCAACCCCACGAACGCCCCGCCGAAAATGAACAGAATGTTCGTCGTGTCGATGGAAATGCACTCTTGTTGCGGGTGCTTGCGTCCACCCTGCGGCGGCACGCTTGCCACCGTGCTCTCGATAATCTTTAAAAGCGCTTGCTGTACGCCCTCGCCCGAAACGTCGCGCGTGATACTCATGTTTTCGCTCTTGCGGGCGATCTTATCGATTTCGTCTACGTAGATAATGCCGCGTTGCGCACGCTCGATATCGTAATCGGCATTCTGAATCAGTTTTAAGAGCACGTTTTCCACGTCTTCGCCCACGTACCCCGCTTCCGTCAATGTCGTCGCGTCCGACACGGCAAAAGGCACGTCCAATATTTTGGACAGCGTCTGCGCAAGTAGCGTCTTGCCGCTACCCGTCGGGCCGAGCATTAAGATATTGCTCTTTTTCAACTCGATATCGCGGTGCTTAGATTTGCCGTGATTGGTATGCGTTGCGTTATAGTTTACGCGCTTATAGTGATTGTACACCGCAACCGAAAGTACACGTTTTGCCATATCCTGCCCGATAATGTAGGCATCGAGTTCCGCCTTGATCTCTTCGGGCGACGGGAGCTTTACGCTTGCCGACTGCGCGGACTTTTGCGCGCGGCTCGTCAGAATCTCGTTGCATACCCCGACGCATTCGTCGCAAATATATACGCCGGTAGGGCCTGAAACAAGCTCTACTACCTGCGACTGCGATTTGCCGCAAAACACGCATACCGATTCGGTCGATTTGATATTCAAGTCTTTTTACGCTCTCTTTACGAAAATTTTGTCGATCAAGCCGTAGGCTTTCGCTTCTTCCGCCGACATATAGTAATCGCGGTCGGTGTCGCGCTCTATGCGCTCGATCGGCTGGTTGCAGTTTTCCGCCAAAATGCGGTTCATCTTCTTTTTGGTTTTCAAGATATGTTCCGCGGAAATAGCGATATCGCTCGCTTGCCCTTGCGCACCGCCGAGCGGTTGATGAATCATGATCTCGCTGTTGGGAAGCGCAAATCGCTTGCACTTGCAACCGCTCCAGAGAAGGACCGCACCCATCGAC
>JAIEBL010000199.1 GCA_029069015.1 Clostridiales bacterium | reverse complement strand
GCATATTAATAAGTTGGATAAATAGTGACTATTTTAGTAATAGCCCAAGGGAAAAGCAACTGTTCCTTGAAGAGGTTTTAGAACTTTGTAGGGTAAAAAATTTTTCTGTTGAAGAAAAGAAAAATGCTATAAAAGAAACCATAAAACTAAGTGAAACTACTGATAATGCGTATGTTTTGAACGCTGCACTTAAATTAGTGCTTTGTTTAGGTAATCAAAAATTTTTTGAAGACGAATTAGCGGCCATAGAGAAAAACTCTAAAATTAAGGATTTTATGAAAAACGATTTTATTAAAAACGATTTTATTAAAAACAAAGTGAAGGAGTTAAAATCCCAACTTAATAAGCACTAAAGGATGAACGGACTCGTTTTACAGCAAGAATAAGTAAGGCAGTTTGTAAGTGCCGAGACCACCATACCCCTTGAGGGGTTGTTAATCTAATAGGGCTATACCCGTCAACGAAAATCCACCAGCTCAGCTGGTGGATTCTTATATGCGGGAAAGGAGACTCAGGCACGGAATTTTTTTATAAAAGACCTGTGCATTTTAAGGCGGTTTAGACATATATATTATATAGCAATACGACGTAAACAAAAAAATATAAAATAAAGGAGATATTTTCTATGGAAACGAACACCACGATTACGGAAGTGCCCAAGGCGAAACCCGTAACGCCCACGACTGCGTCTACGACAACGGCTACGACTACGACAACAGCTACAACGGAAGAGATTTGCGGCTCGGAGAACGTTTTGGACACGATACATCTTAAAAACCTGGTGGACGATTTTTCCAAGCTTTACAGTACGTCCGTTTGCACGAAGATCGCAAGAGACACGAAAATTGCCTCGGAGAAACGCCTCATCGAAGCGATTCGTGCCAATCTCGATCGTTACGAAGGCTGAACGGATTTCACTTTTTAACAATCGATATAAAACAGCCGCAGAGTATTTCTGCGGTTGTTTTTTAGTAGATGTAGCGTGGCGTTTATAGAGTAAGCGCCCGCCAAAGTGCGTAATACGCTTGAAAACATCCGCTAATCATGTTATACTGTATTGGCGTTAAAAAAGCGATAAAAGTATTCAGCGAGGTACGTGCAAATGAAAGATAAAGCATTGGTCGTGATCGACATTCAAAACGACATTACGAAAAACTATAAAGAAATCATCGGCAATATCAATGCCGCCATCGATCGGGCTACGGATAGCGGTATGCACGTTGTCTACATCAAACACAATAACCTATCGGCAGGCACGCGGACGTTTAAGCCCGATACCCGTGGCGCGGAATTGGTACCCGATATGAAAATCGTGTCGGAGAATATATTCGTAAAAAGCAAGGGCAACGCCTTGACAAGCGAAGAGTTTGCCGCGTTTATAAAGGCGAACGGTATCCAAGAGTTTTACGTGGCAGGGGCGGACGCTGTCGCTTGCGTAAAATCGACTTGCTATAACATGACAAAGAGCGGGTATATCGTGCACGTCCTGTCCGACTGTATTACCAGCTACGATAAAAAGAAAATCCCCGAAATGTTAGACTACTATGCGCGTATCGGCTGCACGGTTGAAACGTTGAATTAACCTAAAAACGAAAAGGGAAAAGCCGGAACGATGAACGCCGAGGAATTGAAAAGAAAATTGGAAGAGGCGAATATTCCGCCCTACCTCTATAATTTAGATGGGAAGGGCAGGACGGACGAGCGGTTCTGTTTGCAAAAGCTTGGTGGCGTAGAATGGCAAGTGTATTATGTGGAACGGGGCGTCAAGACGACCGATTTGCGATTTGCAACGGAAGAAGAGGCGTGCGCCTATATTTACAACAAATTGCACGGCTGACTGCGTGTGCGGTTTCCGCTTCGGGTTATACAAAAAAGGAAGGTTTTTCGCCTTCCTTTTTTTCGTCAGTCGCGATAATAGCCGAATGAAAATCTGTCGGGGTAGACGCCCTTTTTGACGAGGACGACGGCGGCGGTTTTGTTGAACAGAACCAGTACCGAAGTATTGCCCGATTTTACGAGGTTGGAAGCGGAGCGGTAGGGGACGAGGACGCTTCGCTTTTCCGTGCCGTCGCTGAATTTGCAGTAGAAGCGCATTTTGTTATCGTTTTTATAGGTTTTGTCCGCGTGGACGATTTTACCGTGCGTGCATTTGGCATCGGGGCTTGTGAGCAGTTTTTTGTATTTGCTTTTTTCGATGAGCGGAATGGAAATTGCATATATGGTCAGGCCGCCGAAAATAATCAGGAAGGGCGAGCCGAACAGAAGTTGGTGCGCGATCTGCCCGAAGAGGGGGCGATGCGTATACTTTGCGGTGATAATGCCGAACGTGAAAAAGAACGCAAACAGGATGGCAAAACCGCATAAATAGCAAAGAGCGTATCCGTAATAGATCTTTGCCGCTTTGATCGGTACGTAGGCGGAGAGCCTCTTTGCACTGACCGACTTCGTTAGTTCAAAAACGTCTTCGTGCGCTTCTTCTTCCGGTTCGGGCGCATCAAGAATCGTGTACTTGTTGAGAATATAGCTCTTCTCCCGCGAATGCGCGATAATGAGTTCCTGCCCTTCGTAAAAGTACGGGCCGCTGAATTGATATCGGTGCGTATACTCTTCTTCGCGTAACGTGCCGTTTTCATCGTAGAAGGCGTACTTGATGAAAACGCGGGTATAGGCGGCTTGGCGCGTCGAATTGGTAAAGTGCCCGTCTTCGGAGTCGCGCGTTTTTTCGGTGGCAAGCGAGGTGATGCAGCCGTTCGTTATCCGCATGGACAGCACTTCTTTTTTAAGGTTTGCCCGCCGAATGAAGTAGCCGATAAGGATCCCGAGTGCGGCGCAGAACAAGACCGTGACCGCAATAAATATAACGATGTAATTTCTGTCGTTTTCGGCAAAAGCATTACGGTATTTCGTGACGGTGAGCGTCACGAGTAGGAACACGAAAAAGCAGGCGATCCCGAAAAGGAAAAAGGGAAAGACGGACTGTTTGCCCTCCACGACGATCGGTCTGTTAGGGTCAAGCGTGAAC
>JAIEBL010000198.1 GCA_029069015.1 Clostridiales bacterium | reverse complement strand
AGCCCAATAGCCGCACGACCTTATAGGCGCGCTCGCGGGGTACTCTGCAAGACATAACAGCCAAAAATACGCGTCCTCCGTCTAGGGGAAACACGGGCAAGAGGTTCGACAGCGCCGTACACACGCAAGCGATAACGAACGTTTCCGTAAAAAAGTAGGTCACGGGCAAGAGCCACCACAGCGCAACGCACAGCACCGCCAAGATAAGATTCATGAGCGGACCGGCAGCAGCAATACGCACTTCGTCCTTCCACCCCGCACCCTCGAACTTTCCCGTAAGCGATGCGCCGTACGGCATAATCTTTACTTGCGTGAGGGCATATCCGCGCCGTCGCGCTACTTCGGCGTGCGCCATTTCGTGCAACACGACCGCCACCGTATAACCGATCAGCGCCACGCCCTGCCGGAAAAACAGCATGACGAGCGCAAACAAAAAAACGAGCGGCGATATGCGCAGTTTCGTCACCCGATTTTCTCCGCGAGCGCACGCAAGTACACCGTAGCGTCGAAGGAGACCGCCTCTTTCACCTTCTGCAACGCGCCTTGCAGCACGCCGAAACGGCTACATGCAAAGAGCACGAGCGCACAAACGCCCGCAAGCAGCAGCTGTTTGAAAAAGACGGGCACGCCCCGCTTCTTGCGCGGTTTCTCGGGCTGTACTTCGCTGTTTTGCCGTACCGTCGTTTCTACTTTGTTCATACCGTCATATTTGTCCATGCTACGCCTCCGCTAAAATATATGCAAAGCGTGCGGCAAACAGTCGCGCATTTTTTACACGCGTCGCCCCCCCGCCTTGACTTGCAGACAGACGTCATTGCCGTCGGGCGAAAAGGTAAGCGAAAACGATTCGAGCCGCAAATACTTACTAAGCAGCCGCCGCACGTCGTCGCGGATCAAACTCTCGGTTTGCGCGTCCAAATTGCCGCAATCGCGCAAAAACAGGTCGGAAAGGCGCATTTTGACGTCATCTATGTGTGACATAGGCACAATTCCCCACGGTTTTTAAATATTTATACAAGTTTTTTGAGCGAACGCTTGATGCCCCCAAAAAATCCTTTGTATTTCTTGGTAGCATCGAAAAGCGCCCAACTGCCGTTTATCAGATTGTCCGCGAGCATGCACATCGCCACCGCCCCGTCCGACCGACGCTTGCCATCCACGTCGAACATATTGTAGACATTCACGGTATCGTCTTCGGGCAGTACGCCTACGGGCGGAATCTTGATGAGCCGCACGATATCGGCGGGCGAGAGCTGCTGCTGGTCGATGACCATATCCCCGCGCACGCGGTTGATGACGAGGTTTGTTTTGAGCGCATAGCTCTTTAAGATCGCCGCCACTTTGTCGGCATCCCGCAGCGCGGATACGTGCGGCGTCGTGACGAGCAACGCCTCGTCGGCGGCGGCTACAGCGCGGTGAAAGCCCGTTTCGATGCCTGCGGGACAATCGATCAGAATAAAATCGAACGTGGGCGCAAGCGAATGGATCACGGCGCGCAAAGACTGCCCGCCGATTTTGCGCTCGTCGCCGTAGCTCGTCCCCGGTAAGATATACAGCCCAGCAACGTACAGATCTTCCACGAGCGCCTGCCGCGCCCTGCAACGGTTTTCCACGACGTCCGAAATATCGTACACGATGCGCCGCTCGGCTTCCATCACGACGTCGAGGTTATTGAGCCCCAAATCGGCATCCATGAGCACGACGCGCTTCCCCTTTCTCGCAAGCGCACGCCCAAGGCCCGCCGTCACCGTCGTTTTGCCCACGCCGCCTTTGCCGGAAGTTACCACAATTACCCTTGCCATACGCCCTCCTCTCCCACGATTGAAAGCGTATACAATTATATGATACTCGGCGTGTACCTTTATAAGCAAATTTGCCGAAATCGGGCGAGTTTTGCATAGCGGAACGGTTGCGAAAATTCCGACAAAAATCCCCACGGCATACGCTTGCCATGGGGCTTATAAGGGCTATTGATCCGTAAAACGATTTATACGAGTTTTTCCAATACCGCGGCAATATCTTCGTTGATGCAAATGGATCGCGACTCAATCTGCGGCGGGCACATCGCTTCGCCGTAGTTGATACAAGCGTAAACTGCGTTCGGATTTTGATTCGTAAGCCGCCAAAACGGATATTTGATGATGACGGGCGTATTGCTCCCCACGCCGAGCTCCAAATAAAGAATATCTTTATCCTTGTGCGCCTCTATAAACCGCTCATAGCGCGCGCAGGCGGCGTCCCACCCCTCGTCCTGCACGAACGAATCGTCACAGCGCAGATTCATCGTCATGGGCTTGCCGCACACGGGACAATACGGAACGAGTGCGGACGGGATTTTCATATCCTTTTGCTCGGCAACCATGCGCCGCACGGTTTCCTCGTTGTCGTACGTCTTTTTATGGCACGGCTCGCTGCATTGAAAAAGTCCGTAGTCGCCTTGCGTGTAGAAAAGCCGATTTTTATCGAATCCCGCCTTCTGAAAGCAGTGGTCCACGTTGGTGGTAATCACAAAATAATTCTTATCCTTTACCAG
>JAIEBL010000197.1 GCA_029069015.1 Clostridiales bacterium | reverse complement strand
CTATTTACGCCGCTGAAACAACAGACGAACGATTCGTTGCGTTGAGCAAAAGCGGGTTGTTTGCGCCGCCTAAAAAAACAATTTTGATTTTATTGACTAAATCGTTACAATACGGTATAATAAAAGTATGCAGGCACGAGAGATAAGAAACGAAGCACGCGAGCGGTTTGCACTCAATCGGTATCATGCCATGCTCGTATACGGCGTGGTGTATACGCTTGCTTTAAACATCGCAGTTTTGACTACGGTGCTTTTTTTGCTCAACAGATTTGCCGTTTGGTACGGCATCGTATTGATTTTTCTTTTCTTCCTGCTTCTTGCGCCCTTCGGGTTCGGTATGACGGGCTTTTACGTACGGTTGTACCGATTCGAAAAAGTGGACGCTTTCCACGTATTCGACGGCTTTAACAAATATAATTTAGAGCGGGTCATCGTTATGCGGCTTTTGAAGTTTGCGCTTTGGCTTGCCTTTACGATATTGCTCATCGTTCCAGGCATTATCTTTTCGCTTCGTACGTGCATGGCAACCTACATTTTGCGTGCCAACCCTAAGCTGAAACCGCAAGACGCACTTAGGGCAAGCAACAAAATCATGAAGGGGCATTGCTGGAAGTATTTCTGCCTTGTGCTGACGTTTGCGGGGTGGTTCTTGATGGCGATCTTAACGCTCGGCTTGGGCTTTATATGGCTTGCGCCTTACTTCAACGCCTCGAAAATCGTATTTTTCAAACGTGAAATACAGGGCGATAAAACGGTTTACCGCAACCCCGAAGCACGTGCCATTGCGGATACGACGCTGGGCGTGGAAGAAGAGGAGCGTGCGCGTCTGATGGCGGAAATCGCCCGCATGGAAGAGCAAATGCTCGTAGACGGCAACGCGCACAAGACTGCACCTACGAATGGGCAAGCGGGCGCGAAGCCTGCACAACCGCAACCGACGGTAAAGCAACCGCAGGATGCCGTTGAGAATCGAGCGGAAGAAAGTATAACGGTTAAGAATGCCCCGCCGCAGGCAAGCGGTGGTGCGCGCCCGCAG
>JAIEBL010000196.1 GCA_029069015.1 Clostridiales bacterium | reverse complement strand
AATCAAAACGCAGAAATGCACGCTTTCGCTTGTAAAGAATCCGGACATTGCGGCAAAAGTAGGCAAGGTAAAGGGCGACAAAAAGCTGGTGATTTTTGCGGCGGAAACCGAGAATACAGAAGAGAACGCCGAAAAAAAGCGCATTTCCAAAAGCGCCGATTTGGCGGTAGCGAACGACGTTACCAAGGAAGGCGCGGGCTTCGATTGCGATACGAACGTCGCCACGCTGATTTCCGAAGGCAAATCGGAAGCTTTGCCCAAAATGACGAAAGCAGAGCTAGCCGAGCGTATTTTAGACCGCGTTTTTGAGCTTACACAATGATAGCGGAAGTAATCGTAGACATATCCAATTCCGAAGTAGACAGAATATTCGATTATGCGTGCGGCGATAAAACCATACAAACAGGCTTTCGCGTGCTCGTCCCGTTCGGCAACCGTAAAATCGAGGGGTACGTCATCGGATTAAAGGAGTCGAGCGATTTATCAGCCGACAAACTCAAAGAAATCGACTCGACGCTCGACGACATACCCGTCATCGGCGAAGAGATGATGCAGCTCGCCGCTTATATGAAAAAGCGGTATCATCTCAGAATGGTGGACGCGCTTCGCCTGTTTATTCCCGCGCAAATGCGGGGCGGGCGCATTAAAGAATTAAAACGGAAATTGATTTCGGTGGCGGATGCGTTTAAAGAAACGCCCGCCGATACGTTTATCCCTAAGCGCGCGTTGGCGCAAAGAGAAGTGTTCGACTTCGTGTTAGCGCAAGGCGAAGTACCGCTGACCGATCTGAATAAGGAGTTTTCGGCAGCCGCCGTGCGAAACCTCATAGAGCGTGGCGTATTCGTCAGCAAAGAGTACGTGGCGCGGCGCACGCCGTATGCGGGGCGCATAGATACCGGTAAAAGCGTGACGCTTACGCCTACGCAAGAATCGGTCGTAAACGAAGTAAAGAACGCAAGCGGTACGGTGCTTTTGCACGGCGTAACGGGCAGCGGCAAAACTGAAGTGTATATGCGGTGTATTGCGAGTGCACTCGAAAAGGGCAAGACGGCAATCATGCTCGAACCCGAAATTTCATTGACGCCGCAGGTCTTAAAAAACTTTCGGGCACGGTTCGGCGAACGGGTCGCCATTCTGCACAGCGGACTGAGCGCGGGTGAGCGGTTCGACGAGTGGCAACGCTTGCTTTGCGGCGAGGCGCGTGTGGCTGTCGGCGCACGTTCTGCGATTTTTGCGCCGCTTATTAACGTCGGAATTATCATTATCGACGAAGAGCACGACGCAAGCTACGTGTCGGACAGCAATCCCCGTTATTCCACGCTCGAAGTTGCGTCCTTTCGGG
>JAIEBL010000195.1 GCA_029069015.1 Clostridiales bacterium | reverse complement strand
ATCGAGAACGTATCTCTTTTATACCAAACACCCGAATCGGAAACGGAGGCGCTTAAAGACGTCAACCTTTCGGTCGAAGAGGGCGAATTCGTGGCGATCATCGGACCGAGCGGTTGCGGGAAAACGACCATACTTTCCCTCATCGCGGGCCTCTTAAAGCCCACGAGCGGGTCTATCTCGATTGGCGGCAAACGGGTGGAAAAACCCTCGGGTGAAATCGGCTATATGCTGCAACGCGATCACCTGTTCCCTTGGCGCACGATCCTGAAAAACACCCTGCTCGGACTCGAACTTCAAAAAAAGAAAACGCCCGAAAACGTGGCGTACGCCGAATCGCTCATCGAAAAATACGGCCTGGGCGAGTTCAAAAAAGCGTATCCGCGGCAGCTTTCGGGCGGCATGCGGCAACGGGCGGCGCTCATACGCACGCTCGCCTACCGCCCCAAAATTCTCTTGCTCGACGAGCCGTTCTCCGCGCTCGACCAACAGACGCGCCTGCGCGTTTGCGACGACGTGCACGGCATCATCAAGTCGGAGCAAAAGACGGCGGTGCTCGTCACGCACGATATCTACGAGGCAATCAGTCTTGCAGACCGTATCGTCGTGCTATCCAAGCGCCCCGCCACCATCAAAACGATTTACTCGCCCGGGATCTCGGGCACGCCGCTAGAGCGTCGCGACGACGAGGCGTTTATGCGGTGGTTCGATACGATTTATAAGGACGTAAGCTCATGAAAACGCGCACTTTAAGAGAAACCTATCTAAGAAACAAAAGAATCGAGAAAGTCGAAATCATTCTTATACAGATTGCCATCCTCGTAGCGTTTTTCGGGCTGTGGGAGCTGCTTGCGAGGACGGGCGTCATCGATTCGTTCATCACGAGCAGCCCTTCCCGCATGCTCAGAACGCTCAAACTATTGGTGCGGCAAGACCTGTTTAAGCACATCGGCATCACCCTTCTCGAATGCATTTGCGGCTTTACGATCGCAACGGTGCTCGGCACGGTAATCGCCGTTCTGCTCTGGTGGTCGAAAAAACTGCGCAAGGTGCTCGAACCGTATATCGTGGTGCTCAATTCGCTGCCCAAAATCGCGCTCGGTCCCGTCATCATTATCTGGATGGGCGCGGGCTACAAGGCGATCATCATGATGACGGTGCTCATCTGCATTATCGTCACGATCATGAGCGTCCTTTCGGGCTTTATGGCGTGCGAGGAAGACAAGATCCTTTTAATGCGCTCGATGGGTGCGGGCAAATTCCGTATTCTGTTCAAGCTCATCTTACCCGCCTCGCTCCCAAACCTGCTCTCGGTGCTTAAAATCAACGTAGGGCTTTCGTGGGTGGGCGTGATCATGGGCGAGTATCTCGTATCGGGCGCGGGGCTCGGCTACCTCATCATCTACGGCGGGCAAGTATTCAAACTCGACCTCGTTATGACGAGCACGGTGATTCTTTGCCTGCTTGCGGCACTGATGTATTTGGGCGTCGCGCTCGCGGAAAAACTCGTAAAGCGTTCGCGCTGAACGATTCTTCCCACTCTCTTCTCTTCCCTTTTTCGTGTGTTCAAAAACGAAAGGCGGCGTATACCTTACGTCGCCTTTTCTGTCGTTCCGTATAATTTGCCGTATTTCCGCTTGCCGCTTTTCTTGCGCACGAATGCGACGCACACGCCCAAGTAGAAAAAGCCCGCGACGCCCACCATGGGATAAAAGAGCGACACGACGCGCACAAACCCCAGGCGGGAAAGCGCAACGCCCGCAAGGACGGTCACGACGCCCGAGAACAGTTTGCCGCCGCCAAGGGCGCGCAGGTATTCGCTCAGGCCGCCCACCGCCGACAGCATGGTGGTAAAGATACTGGTACCGAGAGAGATCGACAGCACGACCCTTGCGCCACGCCCGATAGACGACGCCATTTGCAACACGGGCATTTCGGCATCAAAGTTCCCCGTGCAGTTGATAGACGTTATGAGGAGCGCCATAAGAAGCGTAATGCACGCCGCGGCTATCAGACTGCCCGCCACGATTTGTTTGCGTGTAAGCGTCCCTACGGTCGTCAAAACGGTGGACGCGAGCATCATGTTCATGCTGACGTACGTTATTGCCGCAGGCAACGTGAACAGCGAGAACGCCCCGACGGACGAGGCAAGATCACCGTTTTTCAAGCTCCCCACCGTGACGGCAAGCAGCAACACGATAATGACGGGCACGACGATGCCGTTGCAATCAAGCAAGCCGCCTAAGCCCTTTGCGGCGATAAGGGCACAAACGACCGCCGCGGCCGTCCCTATCACGGGGACGGGCACTACGGGCGAAAAAAGGCTGTCGAGCCCCGCAATCATTGCGCCAAGCACGATCGTGCTGTTTAAGAGTAAGAGCACGTCGGCAACCACGCGAAACTTACCCAACAGCTTGCGATTCACTTCGCCAAAGCTGCGTTTTTGCACAAATCGCCCCACGGACAAAAACAGGACGCAAATAAAAAAAATACACACGCCGCATATGGGCGCGACAAAAATCGAAATATGACTGCCGAAAAAGGAAACGAGTTCCCTGCCCGAACAGAATCCCGCGCCAATCATAGTGCCCACGATCAGCATGGCAACCGAAAAAATCTTGCGCATACCATACTATATGGCAACGGAACTTTTTTAATGCTCGGATAGTAACAAATTCTCTTTCTGCAACCCTATGTCCTCGACTTGCTTTTTGATGCTCGGTTAGTTGCTGTTTCACTTTATGATTGCGGCAGGATGAACTATTGCCACCCTCCGTCATCCCGAGCGTAGTCGAGGGATCTAGCGAGCAAAGCGAGCGTAAATAATTTTAATTTACGCTTCGCTGGATCCCTCGGCGTGCCTTTCGGCGCTTTCCTCGGAATGACGGAAGAGCACAAACAGACCGCGCTTTTGTAATCATAGTCCCCTTTCGTTTTCATAAGGCAAATATCTTTAAGCCGTAGGCGGTGTGGGCATATTGGGCGTAGACTTTGCGGCGAATGCTTCG
>JAIEBL010000194.1 GCA_029069015.1 Clostridiales bacterium | reverse complement strand
AGCCTGAACGCCGGTGTGCAACTAGTTTTCGCACTTTCCTGTTATGTGAATAGTAGAAAGCACTGTATGGTAACCGCTGTACAGTGCTTTTTTCTATGTTTTTGAGGGGGGCTATCTGCATTTCCCCGTCCTCAGCCGAGCGAGCAACGCGAGCGAACGCCACGAGCCGCAGGCGAGTATTGCGAGCGAAGCGAAGCAATCCGGAATTTTAAGTTGCTTTTTTTCTGGATTGCTTCGTCGCTCCGCTCCTCCGAGGTGACGACAGGCGACGGCGGATTGATTTACCGACGGTGTCATTGTCATTTCGAGCATAGCGAAGCGAGTGGAGAAATCTCTTAAATTTTATCTTCTTCTTGGCATTTCAAGCGGGTTCGGCGTTGCGGCGGTTACAAACAGAGCGGCGTAATTGCCCTACTTGACAATAGCAGTACAATCATGATAAAATTATAATAGATAATGAAGCTAACAAATTATAGCTAACATAAATGAGAAAAGGAGCAACTGTGAATGTCTAATGCATGGTGGAGTGCTATTTTAGGTGGGGGAATAGCAGTGATAGCAATTATCGCTCTATGTAGCGGACTCTATTATAATAGTTGGATTGTAAAAAAACAACTGGAAAAGCAATTTCCGGAATTCAAAAATAACAAACAGAATCAAATTAGATGGTGGTTGATATGGACCGCTGTACACTGTTTACAACTTGTAGTCTACACCGTTTTGTTTTGTATTCTTTCTTCGGGTGGTACGGTTGCTGATTACGCACGAATTATGGGATTGTCGTTCATGGCGTCATTGTTCATGATTTTTCCCGAAATAGGCGTTAGGTTATTGGTTGAAGCATGTAAAGGAAAAAAAGAAAAAAAGCAGTGACATAATGCTTTCTTTTCTCTATCTTGACAATAACGGCGCTAAGCAAAGAATATGGTTGGAACGACAACACGGGCAAATGCACGATTGCTTGCACAGACGGGACGCTGAGTAAAAGCGAAAGCTGAAAAACGGGTTAAAGCGGGCGGCGAAAGAAACATTCGCCGTTCGTTTTTGTGTATCGCCTTGCACCGTTGTCATTTCGAGCGAGCGTAGCGAGTCGAGAAATCTCAAAAGAGTCCCCTCGTGTTTTGCTACAAACAGTGCACTGTACTGTTTGCTTAACGCAAAACGTGCTCGGGGTGACAGTGAAGAGGTAAGGCATAGCCGAGTGCGTCATTGCGAGGCATTTATGCCGAAGCAATCCAGACCTTTAAGTAGCCTTATATTCTGGATTGTTTCGTCGCTTTGCTCCTCGCAATGACGGGGGAACGTAGCGGCTTTGTCGCCTCGCTCGGCTAAGGACGGGCGGAGTGTCATCATTGTGGTATCGACTTAACTTCTACACTATTCACTGTTACCTTTTACTTCATTTCCGCTTGCCTTTTTATCGTTGGAGCGATATAATACACTCGGAGTACTTTCTGGAGACGGCTCATGGCGAAAGAAGAAACGGAGCAAAGCTTTGCAGAGCGGGTATACGCGGCGGTGCGGCGGATACCGAGCGGCAGGGTGGCGTCTTACGGCATGATCGCGTTGCTTGCGGGAAATCCGAGAGCGTCGCGGGCGGTCGGCTGGGCGTTGCACCGTAATCCCGACCCTCAGGGCACGCCTTGCTACCGCGTGGTAACGTGCGCAGGAAAAACGAGTCGCGCTTTTGCATTCGGCGGCGAAGACGTACAGCGGCAGCTGCTTCTCAGCGACGGGGTGGCGTTCGACGAGGCGGGGCAAGTGCTTCCCGATTGTTTTTGGAACGGGCAATAAAATTCTAACGAAGCGTGGCAGGAATATTTCAGCGTGGAAACGACGGAACAAACGAAACCGATAAAAGCAAACAAGAAAAAAGCGGACCTTACGACGCGTCCGCTTTTCGGCAAGATCGTGCTTTTTGCGTTGCCGCTGCTTTTGACATCGCTCTTGCAGCTTCTCTATAATGCGGCGGATCTGATCGTCGTAGGGCAGTGGTCGGGCGATACAGCCATGGCCGCCGTGGGGAGCACGGGTGCGCTCGTCAATCTCATCGTCAATTTGTTTATCGGGCTGAGCGTGGGCGCGCTTTCGGTGACGGCGCGTTACATCGGGGCAAAGCGGGACGACAAAGTGTCGCGCACCGTGCATACTTCCGTGTCGGTCAGCTTTTTAAGCGGAATCGTGGTGGGGCTTATCGGCTTTTTCGTTTCCAAACAAATGCTGCGGTGGATGAACACGCCGAGCGGCATTTTGTCGCAGTCTGCGTTGTACTTGAAAATCTATTTCTGCGGCATGCCCTTCAATCTTTTGTACAATTTCGGCGCGTCGATCTTGCGCGCAAACGGCGACACGAAGCGTCCTTTGCTCATATTGAGCGTGGCGGGGCTACTCAATATAGGCTTGAACATTCTCACCGTAGCGGGCTTTAAAATGGGCGTAGCGGGCGTAGGCGTTGCGACCGTGGCGTCGCAAGCCTTGTCGGCGGTGGGCGTGGTGTTCTTTCTCGCACGCAAAAAGGATGCGACGCGGCTCGCGTTTAAAAAGCTGCGGATCCACCGCACGGAGTTATTCGAAATCTTGCGGGTGGGGCTTCCTGCGGGTGTGCAAGGCATTCTCTTTTCGCTCTCCAACGT
>JAIEBL010000193.1 GCA_029069015.1 Clostridiales bacterium | reverse complement strand
CCGCAAATATTGGGCGCGGCAAGCAGCGGCGCAGTCAGCCCGCACAGACGGTCGACAAATTCCGCAATCGTTTTGGGCGCGTCGCCGTACCCCCAAGACGCGTGGCTGTCATCCGTCGTATCGCCGCCCGCCCACTTGATGCCGCCGTATTCACTCAGCATATACGGCTTGACTCCGTCATACTTTTGGCGGTCCGTAAAGTTGTTGAAAAACTCGCCCTTGGCGTGCCTAGCGAATATATCTTTATAGCACTCGGGGCTTTGGTTATAGTCGTGCACGTCGTAAATATCGGTCTCGCCGGTGTGGTAGTTGCCGCTCGTATCAATACACAGTCGCGTCGGGTCGACGCGCTTGGTCGCCTCGTACACGACGGAAATATTCGTATCAAGCTGCTGCCTGCGCGAAGACGTTTTGCGGTTATCGTCCCACGTCTCGTTGAACGGGCACCAACCGATGACCGAGGGGCGGTTGTAGTCGCGCTCGACACTCTCCAACCACTGCGGCAAAAAGGTGTGTAAAGTCTCATATTCGGAAATTTTGACGCCCCAACTGCCGTACTCACCCCACACGATGTAGCCCATGCGGTCGGCATGGTACAAGAACCGCTCCTCGAATACCTTTTGGTGCAAGCGCGCGCCGTTGAAGCCCGCCGCCAAAGCCAATTCGATATCGTGCTTCAATGCCTCGTCGGTCGGCGCGGTGCAAATACCGTCGGGATAGAAACCTTGATCGAGCACAAGCCGCTGGAACACCGACTTGCCGTTGATACGGATCTTGTACCCGTCTATATCGATACGGCGAATCCCGAAATAGCTGTCGACCGTATCGACCGCTTTGCCGCCTATTTTGAGCGTAAAAGTCACGTCGTAGAGGCTGGGGGCCCCTACGTTCCACAGCTTGACGGTATCCACGCGAAACGACTGCTCGGTGACAACGCCGCCAAGGTCAAACGCCGCGTCTGCAACCGTTTTGCCTTCCAACTGCGCCTCTACGCACAGCTGCGCGTTTTTAACGTAGCGATTGAGCTTAGTTTGTAACTTAACCGCGCCCGCAATGTCGGTGGCGGTTATCTTGATATTCTCGATATAGGTCTCGGGGACAAACTCCAACCACACCGTTTGCCAAATACCCGTGGTACGCGTATAGTGGCAACCCTGCGAATAATATTCTCTGCTTTGCTTGCCGCACGGCTGTGCTTGCGTACGCAAGTCGTCCTCGGCATGCACTACAAGGCGGGTATCGCCGGAGCGCAAACTATCGGTAATGTCCACGGAAAAAGGCGTATACCCGCCGACGTGCGTCCCCACGACCTTGCCGCCCATATAGACGGTGGTCTTGTAATCGCATGCGCCGAAGTGCAATAATACGCGTCCTTCCAGCATTTTTTTATCGACTTTCAGTTGCCGCGCATACCAAACGCTAGGCATAAAGTCGAGGTTGCCGACGCCCGAAAGTTTACTCTCGGGGCAAAACGGCACAATGATTTTGCCCTCGAACTTGTCCGCTTCGTACACTTTGCGCTCTCTGCCGCTTGCGGAAACGTCATTATAGAACTCCCAAGTGCCGTTGAGGTTCTGCCAGTTCTTACGAACGAACCCGGGACGTGGGTGTTCGGGACGGGGTATTTGTGTCATATTAAACTCCTTTGCGTAAATTGTCAATTACTTTAATTATTTCTCCGTTTAGATTCGTTATCACCCGACGTCCTTTTGCAAACTCGAAAAGGAATTTGTCGGAATCGTAACAACGGAACACGGATTTACCCGCAATGATTTTGTAGCAGTGTCCTTTATACTGTTGCGCATATTCGAACTCGGTTTCATTCCCGATCGCCGACCACCAAACCATATCTTCGTCTATATGGATACCGTACATTCTGGATATATATTCGAGCGCCGCCAACATGGTAGGGCTGTAACCGTCCAACCCGTCTTTTGGGGGTAAAGACGGCTTTGCGGTAAAAGGATCAAATTGCTGTGTAAACACGCATTCATCGCCGATCGCGCTTAACAATTTTTCACCCAGCGCCACAACCACTCCGAAAAAGCCGTAGTTTTCAAGCGCTCGAATGGCTCTTTGATACGTCAACCCTTCCGGCTGCCCGCTCCAATTATTATAAGGCTCGTTTTGAAAAATCGCTTCGTTTGCGGCAATGGACGGCAAAGGCATGGGCGTCCAAAATTCTTTCTCGTTTAACAAGTGAACCTTTACAAAGTCGTTTGCCATCGACTGCGAGAAAGCGTTAAAGTACATAACTCTCAGATTGTTATGAATTAAAACGGGAATACGTTTATTATAGCCGTCTCTGTCAAAGCACGCTTTTTTCGAATCGTCCCAAAGATAGTTTCTTATTTTTCTTTTTACGGCATTGGCTTTCTCCCGCCAAACTTTATCTTCGCCGTTCTCCAAAATACGGCTAATTTTCGACAAAATATCTCTGTTGGCATAACTGAATCCCATGAAGTCCATCGATTCAAAGGGCAGAAACGCCGTCGGCGCGATCTCACCGCCGAATTTGTCGGGAAATCCTTTTAACCGAGAAGAATTGTCTTCTCCCGTATCCCATATGCACCAAGTCTCCAAACAGCCGTCGCCGTCGCTGTCACGGTATTTCCATAAATATTCGTCAAAGGATTTGAGGCACTCGTACAGTAATTTCAAATAATCGCTTTGTAGGTCACAGAGATAATAAATTTTATATGCGGAAATAGCAAAGAAACAGCCTTGCAGCCATTCGTAATCGCACGTAAGGCCGCTTTTCCCCTGCGATATCATTCCCGGAAAACGACCGTCTTTTCTTATGTTTTCCATGAAAAGAATATGGTTATTGTACGCTATTTCCAAATCTCTTTTCGCATACATTTCGCCGCCCATGGGTTGCGTTTCAAGCCATAAATTAGAATACGTACTTCCCTCTATCAATACACGGCGTCCGTCGAAAATCTTGATATTGTTTAACAGTTTTCTCTCCGCCGCATTGAAAATTTTATTGTCCGTCGGGTTGTCCGAATTAAAATAAACTCGCTTTTCCACGGTCTTTCCTTTATTCCTTGGTAAAAAACGTAAATCCAGATACGGGAACGGAAATTTCGTTCAGTCCTTCCGACAAACGCATACACTCTTTGCGCACCGTTTCACCCATGCAATTGACCACCGTTACGGCGCAGTCGAACGGTGCGGACGCTTTTAACGCAACGCACTCGTTTCCCGTAGCGTTTACGACGTCGAAATCGCCCGCTTGCACGCCGATGATCCCGTCGTACGTGACGTGGATTTTTTTGCGTTCGTTATGCGCTACCGCCGAAGTGAAGCCGTGTGCAAAGCCCGAAACGGTCAGATCGCCGAACAGCAAAACGTCTTTGTTTTTGCGTTGATACGCCATATAGTACGCAAGCATTTTCTTATGCTCGGGCGGCAGCTTCGTTAAGTCCATCGAAATCTGCGGCACGGCAAACAGCGTATGATTGAGCTGCATTGCGGCGTTTTCGACGCTCTCGTCCGTTCGCCACGCGATCGGGTCGGCATGAACGGCAGTCCCGCACGAAAGCAACTGAAGTTCGAGCGAACCGAACTTATTGACTTGCGCGTTTGCGGGGCAATCGGCAACGCGGATCATATTGCCGTACCGTTGCATGACGCCGCCCATATACGTTTGTCGGAATTCGATCATCATATCGGGGCTTACGGATTTAAGCGTTGACTGAATCTCTTCGAGCAATTTGCATATCCCGTCTTCGAGCGACACGCAGTCGCCCCTGTCGCCTTTTTGCGATTCTTCTTTCAGAATGAAGCTGTCGATAAAGTCGAGCTTGAACCCGTCTATACCGTAAGTCTTTGCAAAATTACGGTAAACGTCGCAAAGATACTTCCTGACCTCGGGGAAACGCGGATCGAGCACGTACGCGCCGATATGGTTGTCACAATACAAATATTTCCCCTCGAAGCGGCTTGCGCATTTGGATTTTTTGCCCACGTACGGCACCGAAAACCACACCATTATTTTCATGCCGATCGAATGCAATCGGTTTACGAGCGCTTTCAAATCGGGAAGCTTTTTCGTGCAAACCTCCCAATCGCCGCAATACGCGTACCCCCTGTTATTATCGTCCGTCTGCCAGCCGTCGTCTATGATCACGGTATCCATGCCCAGCGTTTTGGCAATTTTGCACTGCTGCATAATTGCGTCCGCCGTAAAGTCCTGGTGCATAGAGTACCACGTCGAATACATGGGAAGGGTTGCCGAAGCGGGCAATGCGGCGGGAAGATATCCGAGCTCTTTCCACCAAGCGCGAACGGCTTTTATGCTTTCGCACGCCGGGGTTTCGCGGAAATCCAAACGGATATCGGCAGTGTATTCTTGCAGCGGCGAAACCGTTTCCGTAAAAAACGCGACGCTCAGCCAAACAGAACAGTCTTCTTCATGCAGTCCTACGCTTATAGAGGTCGGATTTTTACAGTCCGAAACCGAAACGGTGCACCGATTGTTGTCCGTTCGCCCTATAAGCGAAACAAGGGGCGCACCCGCCCCGCTCCGCGAACGGTTTTTAACGGGTGCCCAATCGGGCGTAAGCGTACAAATGTTTGAGGCGTTCGGACGGAACACCGAATAAACGTCGTCTTTGGGCAAAACGAATTTTACGGTGACGGGTTTTGGGCTTACGGGCAAGTCGGAAACAAGCGTAAACCGATATAGCTTCACGTCCTTTTCGTTTTTGACAAGCGTTACGGCAGAGCGGAAATCTTGTCCGCTAATTTGCAACTCGGGCGACGAGCAATGCAGTTTCATATTTTCTCCTTATGCCACACCGTTATGCGGTTGCGCTCTGCCGCCCAGTTCTTGCCGCAGGACGCATAGTCGGTAAGCAGTATCTCTTTGTTGTCTTTGCAAGTAAGCCGTATGCGTAGCTGTTCGCCTTTTTCGGCTCGCTCGACAGTGTACACAAGGTCGTCGCCGTTACGCTTTGGCGTAAAGGCTTCGGTTATGTCACCGCTCTCTTTCCCTTCGTCGCGCGCAAGCGTAAGCGCGCCGAACGTGAACGCCGTTTTGCCGTTTTTGCGAATTTCTTTTAATACTGCGGGCAAATTCAGTTGTACCGCATCGCCGCTACGCCACTCCTTTTCTATCTTCACGTAACCGCTTTGTACCGTTTCCGTTTTCCCGTCAACGGTAAGCGTGGCGTTCTCGCACCAATCGGGTATGCGCAACGAAAGTTCGAATTTCGCGGGCGAAGAGAGCGTGACGCGCAAACAAATCGCACCGCTTGCCGGATAGTCGGTCTTGCACTCTACGCTTACGCTCTGCCCGCTCGGCAATACCGCCTGCGCTTCGCCTTGCAAATAGAAATTCGCATACAGCGTGTTTTCGCGCAGAACGAACGCATACAGCGGATAGAGCGCCGTGCCCGCCGCGCCGATACACGCGCAGCAGCCGTAGTTGCCGCCCTCGGGAAATTGCTTGAACCCGCCCACGCCGCGTCCGCGCACGTTATTGTACAGCGGACTGTAACTGTCAAAGGGCAAAGCCGGCGTAAGCGTCTTTTTCTCGAAGCTGTAACACGGCAATTCATACGTGTTGATACTGCCGTAAAACGCGTTCAATGCAGACTGCTCTATGCGGTCCATATATTTTGCGTCGAACGTGTTCTCCCACAGTCTTGCGCAAAGGCGCATCCACGTTACCGTTACGCACGTTTCCTGCATGATCGTTTCCGAATATTCGGTCTGCCTCTGTGTCGAATGATCGAAAAGCTCGTGCGTGCAGCCCGCGCAACCGATCACCGTGATGTCGCTCTCGGCTACGGCTTCGGCGAACTTTTTCACGACGTCCAGATACCGCTTTTCGCCGCTTATTTCGTAATATGCCAAAATTCCCTCGAAGAAAGACATCGTTTCGTATGCCTTTACTTCGGGGAATTCGTGCGGCATCTTGCCGCCTTCTACACATTCTATAAGATTTCCGTCGCGGCATCCGCCCGTGGAAATGACGTATTCGGCGAATGCTTTGTATCTTTCTTCGCCCGTGAGCTTATACAGCTGTATCATCGGTTCGAGCACGGTGCAAGAGTTGACGCCGCCCCACCATTTGCTCGTATCCGTTATACTTATTTGCCCCGCGCCCTCGCCTATCTTTTCCACCACGTAATCGGCGTGACGGCGCATGGCTTGCAATATCCTTTCTTTCAGCGCTTTATCGCGGCAAATTCCGTAATAGTAGCACAGCCCCACAAGCACGTACTTTCTGCCCCAAACGTCCCAACCGCGGAACTCGTGTGCCGTATCGTAGCCCGAAATACGCCCACAGTTATCCTGCGTTTTCAGTAAGCCGAGTACCGCGCCCGTAAGCACGGTATACAGTTCCTCGTTTTGCGTATAGGCATACGTCATGCACCCGCCGCGCATCATTTTGCCGAAATATTCGCTTCGCCAACCGTCGTCGGCAATATCCGAGCGGTCAACGAACACCTTGACAAATTTTTGCCACAGCGAAACGTCACACAGTTGTTTCTTCTCTATATACCGCGCGTAATCATCGGCAAGTCCGTTGTACCGTGCTTGCATAAAACAACTATTCATCCTGTCTCCCGGTCGTAACTTTCATGCCGTCGTATGCGACCGCAATGCCGTGGGCACCAAGCCGCGCTTCCAAGTCGCCATGCAGCGCTTTGCCGTTATGCGAAAAGTGCGTGGCGATCACCGCGGTTTTGGCAGTAAAGACGCCTTTCTTTCGCAGCAGGTCCGTTAAGCGGACGACCATATCGGCGTTCATGTGTCTGCCCTTGTCCGCCTCTTCCAATCCGCGCGTACAGTCTAAGCAAGCAATATCCACTTTTTTACCGTGCGAGACGAGATATTCCGTTACGCCGTCTTCCGGAAAATAGGTGTCAAGCCCGTAGAGAAACGTTTCGCCACCCTTCTCGATCAGATATAGTAAGCCTTGCTCGGGCGGTAACGTATGTACGGCGGGAAGCGGCGTGACCGTATACTTGCCGATCGCAATCGGCTCGTACGCCTTCACCCGCCGAATGCCGACGTTCGCCCTTAGCGGCAGATGGGCGGGAAATTCCCGCTCCAATCGATCGGCAACGAAGTCGCTGCCGTATACGGTCAGCTTGGGCGCCGTCCGATTGTGCGACAATCCGTCGTCACGGTTCGTGAGATCGTCGGGATATAAGTGATCGGGATGCGAGTGCGTAATGAGCAAGCTGTCGATGCGCGACAAATCAAATCCCTCTCTGAGCACGTGCATATAAGTGTCTGCCGGAAAATCAATCAGCAAATCGTCGTCAACGAGCGCTTGCGAGCGTGTGCGAAGCTCTCGCCCGCCGAGGGCGGCAGCCTTGCGGCAAGTATCACAGTTGCAAAACATGGCGGGAATACCCTCGCAGGCAGCCGTCCCCAATATCGTAATTTTCACAGGCGTGTAGCTCCTTTCTTTTTGGTTTATGCAGCGGTTGAAAGATCTGTAATATCGAATTTCCAGGTCGTGTTTGCCTTTGCACCTCTAACATAGAATCCGACTTTAACCGATTGGTCTTTATATGCCCCACCGGAAAAAGTACTTAGGTCAACTGTACTTGACGCCGTAGCGTTTTCATCAATATACAACCCGATTGTATTCCCAACCTTTTTAAGTGTCACCAGGCAACCTCCGGCGCTTTGGATTTTATTGAAGACATCGGAATGGTCGCTGGCACTTGCCTCATATACTGTTTTTTGCGCTGTAAAGGCACTATTGAGACCATAATCATCACCTGTATATTCCACGAAAGTATATGTGTTGCTCGCGTATAATAAGCGGAATGACAAACATGTAGTGGCATTAAATACAATAGTCACACCTTGAAGCTTATTGCCCCACGAAGTGTTATTACCGTTGACCCAGAAGGACATGGACACGTCGTTGTAGGAATCCTTCGAAAGAACGTTAAGCAAACCGTTTTCGCTACCGCCTACGCCGACATAGGGTTCTGCGTCGTTGACGTGTGATAAGTCAAGCTGCTTAAATTCATTTTCCCAACTGAGCTTCCCAAACCGCACGTATTCGAGCGTGGTCGTTGCCGTCGTAGCATTTTCGTTCACCGTGATATAACCGTCGTTGTAGCCCGTAGCCGTCACTTTGTAGGTAGCAACCTTTTTCAAGGTCACCGTGCTCTCGCCAAGCGTTACCGTATCGGTTGTATCGGCAACGTTGGTCAGCGTTGCAGAGCCGATATCTACGGTTTCGCCCGCCTTATGCCCTTTAACGGTCACTGCAACGTCTTGGGTCGCGGACGCAACTTCGCCGAGGTCTTGAATATCGAATTTCACGGCTGCGTTTGCTTTTATTCCTCTGCAATAGAACCCGACTCTGACCGTCTTGTTTGCATAGTCCCCGGTCAACGTAAATTCGGAAAGAGGAACCTGAACGTTACTTCCGCCAAGGTAGAGCGCTACTACGTTGCCTATCTTTTTGACCGTAACCTGATAGCCGTCCGCGCCGGTATGGATTGCATTGAAAGCCGCGGCAGTATCCCCGCTGTTAGCGATCGTTATTAAGTCCGCGGCAGAAGCAAAAGCATCATTACCATACGCTTCATCTGCATGATGTCTTTTGAAGTAATAATTGCCGCCGCTGTACGTCATACGGTATTCGACAACGCAGTTGCGATTCGCCGTACCCTTCACGCCGTCAATCATGACGCCTATGCCGTAAAGTTTGTCGTCACGCATATGGTCGGCGGCTTTGACCCACATAGACACAGCAACGTTGTTGTAGGAGTCCGTCGAACGGACGTTAACCATTTTATCGGCAGCATTCATGCTGACAGTAGGAGTCTCATCATTAACGTGTGTATAGTCATGGGACTCCGTATCCCAACCTGTCCAGTAATCGAACCGCTTGTATTCGAGCGTGACTTGTGCAGTCGTCGCACTTTCACCCACCGTGATTTCCCCGTCGCGGTAGTTCGCAAGCGTTACTTTATAGGTAGCGCCCCTCTGCAAGCTGTACGTTGCCGTGCCGTTAGCGTCAAGCGTTGCCAACTCCTTATCGTTTGCATCGGCAACGTTGGTCAGTGTTGCATTGCCGGCGGCATCTATGATTTCGCCCATCTTATGCCCTTTGACCGTCACGGCAACGTATGGAGTCGCGGGCGTAATCGACTCGATTTCTTCAATATCGAATTTCCAAGTCGAGTTTTCCGCGGTATTCCCAACATAGAACCCGACTTTGACCGCTTTGTCCGCATAGTCCCCGGACAACGTAAATCTGGAAAGCGGGACCTGAACGTTGCTTCCGCCGAGGTACAGTGCGACCGTATCGCCGATCTTTTTGACCGTCACTTGATAGCCGTCACTGCTCTCGATTGCATTGAAAGCCGTGGAATTTTCGGTGGCGCTCGCTTTATACAGATTGTTTACTGCGGCGCCGATAGCCGCGCGTCCGTATACGTCGCCGGCATCCTTCTGAAACGTATACGTTCCGGAGCCGCCGGGGTTCATTACACGGTACGACACACACTTGCCGTCGTCAAATACGAGGGCAATGCCGTGCACTTTGTTACTATGATTGCTTTGTTGCCCTTTGACCCATAAAGAGGCGGAAACGTTGACGTAGTAGGCAGTCGAAAGAACGTCTAAGAAGCTTCCGCTTTTAACCGTAATCGTAGGGTTCGCGTCGTTGGCGTTCGATTGATCGTTATTATTATAATCGCCCCAACCGTTTGTCATATACTGCGTAAACCGCTTGTATTCGAGCGTAACTTGTGCCGCCGTCGAGTCGCTCGCGAGCGTAATCTGCCCGTCGTAGTACTGCTCGTTCGAGCCGCTCTCGGGCGTATACGTTACCTTATACGTGGCGGCAATCGGGCGCAATCTTGCTTCTACCGTGCCTGTACCCGATACGGCAAGATTTACTTTTTTATCGTTCGGGTTTTCCGCATTCACGAGCGTCACCGTGCCGCCGCTTATGGGCGCCGTCGTTCCCATTTTATGGCCGTTGACCGTAATGATGACATTATTAAGCGCCACCACGGTAACCGTACACTCGGCGTACTCGCCGTCGTACACTGCTCTGACCTTTGCCGTACCGTCGGAAACCGCGGTGACGGTTGCGGTATTGCCGTCGGTAGAGAGCGTCACGCACGGGTCGGACGTCGTCCAGGAAACCGTTTTATCCGAGCCTGCGCCGTTGATACGCACGCCCGCCGTCAGCGTAGCCGAATTTTCCGGCTCCAATTCGAGCGCGGTAGAGCCGATCGTAACGACAACGTTGTCGGGCGTAACGACCGGTTTGGACGTAACCGTGACCTTACATTCGGCGGATGCGCTACCTGCCGAAGCGGTCAACACCGCCGTCCCCGGAGAAATGCCGTGCACCGCACCGTCCTCATAATACGCCACGGACGGGTCGCTGCTCGACCAAGTCACCGCACTGCCGTCGCTCACCGAAACGCTCAGTGCGGCAGAACTGCCCGCTTGCACCGACAGTTCGGATGCGCTTAAAGAAACCGTCAACGTTTTATCGCCGCAAGCGACCGCCGCACCTGCCAGAACCGCAACGCACAATAAGAGAATCCATAGTTTTGCTTTTTTCATTTTCCCCTCCATATCCGGTGTTATTCATTCACCGTTTCAAGCGAAATGTTTTCATATGCAACGGCAATATCGCTTGCCGTCAATCCGATCGCAACCTCGCCGCTCGGCAAAGCGAAGTCCTCAAACGTTTGGTTAGCGCCTCCCCACGAAGCCGTCAGGTTATCGAGCGTTTGGGTGATCGTTTCGCTGCCGTAGGTGGCGGTGAACGTCCAGACGCCGTCCGTACGGGAAAGCGTCAGCGTGATCGTTTTGCCGACGACACTACCCGATATCGCCGAATTGAAGGCGTTGTAAGTACGGTTCTGCCAACCCAAGTTGTGCGTCGCGTCGATAATGCGCACGCCGTTGCCGAGCAGGAATACGTAATATGTCGTCGTACCGTCGGAGATCGCGAAACCGCCGTTCGGATCGGTGTCGGTAGACGACGTGACCGTATAGTCTACGGAAAGCGTAAAGTCGCCGCTTGCGGTATCGCTCATCCAGGCAATCGCATTCTGCCCCGCACCCGACGGGCGGTATGCCGCGTTGTTATTCGACTCGGTGTAATCCCATTCCTGCGACGACGTAAGTTGGGTCCCGTTTACCGTCACGCTGCCGCCGTA
>JAIEBL010000192.1 GCA_029069015.1 Clostridiales bacterium | reverse complement strand
GTAGCACCAAGCTCATGATCGAAATGATCCTGCGCGATATGAACATTTCGGACCCCGAATGGTGCGTCGTTCTTCTCCGTTACTTCAATCCCGTTGGGGCGCACAAGTCGGGCACGATCGGCGAAGATCCCAAGGGTATCCCCAACAACCTTACGCCCTACATTGCGCGCGTTGCGGCGGGCAAACTTGAAAAGATCAACGTGTTCGGCAACGACTACCCCACCCCCGACGGCACGGGCGTACGCGACTACATCCACGTGACCGACCTTGCCAAAGGACATATCGCGGCGCTCAAAAAAATGAACGACCACGGCGTGTTCATCTACAACCTCGGCACGGGCAACGGCTACTCGGTGCTCGACGTTATCCACGCGTTTGAAAAAGCGTGCGGCAAGAAGCTTCCCTACGTCATCTGCCCCAGAAGACCCGGCGACATCGCATCCTGCTACGCATCCGCCGACAAAGCAAAGAAAGAACTCGGCTGGGAAGCCAAGCTCGGTATCGACGATATGTGCGCCGACTCGTGGCGTTGGCAGAGCAAGAACCCCAACGGCTACAACGACTGATTTCTATATAGCCGACGAATAAAACGATATAAGAAAAGAGCTGGGTAAAAGCGCCCGGTTCTTTTTGTTTATCATAGAATTCGGATAAACGAACTCTTACAGCAGGAATGCCGCGAACGCCTTATGCGCGGCGTACAAGTCGGCTTTGGAAATCAGTTCGTAGGGGGCGTGCATGGAGAGCACGGGAACGCCCATATCCACGGTGTCGATGTTCATATTGGCGATAAACTTTGCCACCGTGCCGCCGCCGCCGAGGTCTACCCTACCGAGCTCGCCCGTCTGCCATACGACGCCCGCTTTTTCGAACACGCCGCGAAGGTACCCGATGAACTCCGCCGAGGTGTCGTTCGTGCTCGACTTGCCGCGCGCGCCCGTAAATTTGTTCATCGTCACGCCCTTATTCACGTAGCCCACGTTCATTTCTTCGAACGCCGAAGCGTAGGCGGGGTCGTAGCCTGCCGTCACGTCGGCGGAAAGGCACATAGACTTGGAGCGCACGAGCGCGGCGTTCACGCCGTAGCTAGCGGCGATCGTATCGATGATATCGACAAGCAACGAGCTTTGCATACCCGTGTTGCCGTCCGATCCCACTTCCTCTTTGTCCGCTAAGATTGTAAGTACCGTTTGCTTGGTGTCGGCTTCGAGCGTAGCCGTCAGTTCGGGATAGGCGCACACGCGGTCGTCGTGCCCATAGGACGCGAGAAACGCACGGTCGAACCCGACGTCGCGTGCCTTGAATGCGGGAACGGCTTCCAGCTCCGCCGAAAGGAAATCTTCTTCGGTGATGCCGTACGCTTTATTGAGGTGCGCCAGAACGGCTTTCTTAACACCCTCTTTTTCCTCGCCCGAAACGGTCATGCCGCCCACGATGAGGTTGAGGTTCTCCGCTTCAAAGCCGTCGCCGATCGTCTTTTTGGAAAGCTCCTGACTGAGGTGCGGCAACAGATCGGTGATGTAGAACACGGGGTCTTCGTCCTTCTCGCCCACGCAAATCGTAACTTTCTTGCCGTTTTTGAGCGCCACTACGCCGTGCAGACTGAGCGGGATCGTCAGCCACTGATACTTTTTGATGCCGCCGTAATAGTGGGTTTTCGCGTACGCGATGTCCGCCTTTTCATAGAGCGGGACTTGCTTCAAATCGAGGCGGGGACTGTCGATATGCGCGACCAGAATGCGCACGCCGTTCTTGGCTAAATCCGCCGTGCCCGCCCGCAGCACGAACAGACCCTTGCCGCGGTTGTTGTAGTAGAGCTTCTCGCCCTTGTTGATCTTGCTCCCGAGTTCAAACGGCTTGTAACCGTTCTTTTCGAGCATCGCCACGGTTTCCGTCACCACTTCGCGCTCGGTCTTACCGTTGTTCAAAAACGCCTTGTACCCTTCTGCGTACTCGGCAATGCGCTTCTTTTCGGCGTCGTCGGCGAGCTGATAAACGTTCTTTCTCTGATACGTCAGATCCATAATTGCACCTTCTTTTCAATGATTTTTCTGCATTTTATTATAATATGTTTTCGCAAAAAAAGCAACCGAAACGACCGTTGCTTTAAACAGGTTTTACGGTGTACGCAAGGCTGCCCTCGCGCGAAAAACGCACCGTATAATCGATCTGATAAAATACGCGCGCGCCCACGCCGTCATGCCGCAAAAACGAATTTTTCCTACATTCGAGTGTGCCCTTGCCGCAAAACGAAACAACGGCGACGGGCGCGTCATTGGCATACAGTGTAATTGCGTGCTCGTCGGTTTGCACGGGCGTGCATTCGGTGACTACCCTTTCCGTTACCTCATTCTCTTGCCCCGAAAAAGCAAACGTGTCTTCAACGCGTAACCCTTCCGCAAGCGTGAGCGTACGCACGAGCGAGCGTAGCCCCGCCGCTTTTTCATACGCATTTGCAAACGACACGCGCACCGTCTTTCCTTCTTTCGTAAATTCGCTTGCCGCATACTTCTCGCCCGCGCATTGCGCGCACCCGTTCACGACGGGCAGCGAGTGACCGAGCGAGCTTGCGTTGATATAGTCGTAGCGTTTGTCCGAAAAATAGTTCTTCTCGTATAAGGGGCATTCCAGATCATCGAGGGCGACAGTACCGCCGCAGACGAACATAAACGTGCCCACGTCGTTATGGTTGTGCGGCTCGGCGTTGTGCCCGCCCTTGACCGCCAGAACGGTATTTTTTTCGTGCCGGATCGCCCACTGCCCGCGCGGGAAAAATTCGTCTTCGCGGTCTGTATCGCCGTTAAGAAGCGCACCGTTGAACCAAGCGAGGTTGCGCACCGCGCCGCACGTTCTGCCGCACGCATCGAAAAGATCGATATAATATTCTTCTTTGGGAATAGGCACGCCGTAGCGATCCGACAGCTTACACAAAATACCGAACGAAAAGGACGGCGCGTCGTAGTCACCGAATTTGACCGAAAGACCGCCCCCGATACAGCAAGCGTACGGAAGCCGCGAAAGGCGCGCAAGTTTTTTGTTGTCCCGTACAATGGTTTTTCCTGTCCGCTGAAAGTAAAGCTCGTCAAACCCTATATAATACTGCATCGCGTACGCCCAATACAGTAGCCCTTCCAAACACGTGCCGTCGTCTCCGCAGCTTTCGATAAACGCGTTGCAGCTTTCTGTGGCGCGCTTCGTGATTGCCGCTAGTCGCGTTTCATCCTCAATGAGATATACGGCCGCCATGCCAACCGCACCGCCGCACACCGCCGACCAGTTGCTGTGCTCGTGTT
Source organism: Clostridiales bacterium (assembly GCA_029069015.1). Taxonomy (GTDB): domain Bacteria; phylum Bacillota; class Clostridia; order Christensenellales; family Pumilibacteraceae; genus Pumilibacter. The sequence goes on along the minus strand of JAIEBL010000192.1, from coordinate 1,544 downwards.
CCCACGAAAACCGCTTGCTTTCAAACGGCTCTATCACTCTTGAAAACACTTCTTGCACGCACCGCTCTTGTAGCGCGGACGGCAGCAAATGCCCGCAAAGCGACAACGCCTCACAGAGCGTGTGCGCCGTTTCGGCGGCAAAAAGGTCGATGGCATAGCGCCGCTCTTCTTTCGAAACGCCAAGCACGTGCGCGGGGAGCGCCCAAGTACCTTCCTCCGTTACCGCTTCCAATATCTTGATAAGCTCGGTTATATCGTCCGCTTTTCCGTACAGCCAAGCGCGCAACAAAAACGCGACCAACCGCTTGCGGCGCGCAAAATATTTTTCTTCGTATTTATGCCGATCCCCCGTCTGCTCGAACAGCGCAAAATCTTCGGGCAATAGCTTCGGGATAGGCGTACCCGCAAAGCCCTCGCAAGCCGCATTCAGCTGCGTGGCAAAACGCTTTGCTAAGTTACTGTCGCTTTGTAAATATGCATCGGGCGTAAAGTCGTTTTGAAAGACGTACATCTGCATTTTCTCCTCGCCTATTGTAGCACAACGAAGGTTTTACCGTCAACGGTTACGGGCAAAAAACGCAAAGCCGAAAACGAGAATGCAAGAAATATTCCTACCCCCTTGCAATTATGGATACTTTGTGATACAATACAATCAAACGAAACGAGGCAAAAAAATGTATAACGAGCGGAACATAAAATCCCTACACATATTATTAAATATCGTCATTAGTTGCGTTGGGGTTATTGTTGTAGCGTGTATTCTCATATTTACTTTTATGGACGACACGCCAAAAAACCTAAAAGAAAAGACAGGCACTATTGCAAGATTCAAGCAATATGACGAAAAATGGTATGACGACTATTTACCGGAATCAAGCGGCGGGTCATATTTCAACGTGACGCTTGAAGACGGTTCGTTTTTTGTCGCAAGAGGGGCTTCTTACGACAACATAGACAAAACGCTTTTTAAGGACATACGCGTGGGCGGCGAAATAAAGATAACGTACGAGCGCGGCGATTTAGGGGGATCGAATAGTATATACGCAATCGAATACAACGGGAAGCCCTATTTATTGTTAGATACCGTTTTGAAAGCCAGGAAAGACGGAAAAAAAGACGACCATATCATGGGGGTGGTGTTGGCGTGTGTTTTTGCCGTGATATTCGGACTCTTGCTGTTTGCTCTCGGACTTATGTACAGAAAAAAATCACCTAAAGCCCACAATTCTTTTTAATACGCAAACAGCCCCCGCAAGCGTAAAACTTTGCAGGGGCTTTTCTTATGGTAATATGCTAAAAAGCAAGAAAAACGCGAAACTTGTTACAAGCTTCGCGTTTAATCGAATGCGGCGATTTCCTACTCTCCCGGCCCGTTGCCAGACAAGTACCATCGGCTCCATGAGTCTTAACTTCCGTGTTCGGAATGAGAACGGGTGGATCCCTCACGATATCGTCACCGCAATGGCTGACTGCGCATTTTGCGCACTCACAACTGCGTAGAAAGTGGGACGAGGAAAGGATCGAAGAAAGGCAATTGTTCTAAG
>JAIEBL010000191.1:1400-4838 GCA_029069015.1 Clostridiales bacterium | reverse complement strand
ACCCACTCCTCGCGCAGGAGGCCCCCCGTAATTGCGGCGCGGTGATTGAGCCGCTCGTCCTGCGCCAGGTTCATCACCGTCCCGCAGCAGCCGAACCGCAAATCTTCCGTGCCGTAATAAACGTGTGCAATGCGGGCATACACGATCGCACCGCTGCACATGGCGCACGGTTCGAGCGTCACGAACAGTTCGCAGTCGCTCAGATTCCACCGTCCCAGCTTCTTTCCCGCCTTCCCCAGTGCCACCACTTCGGCGTGCGCCGTCGGGTCTTTGTCTGTTTCCCGTTTGTTCCTTCCGCGCGCAATAATTTTATCCCCCAAGACGACGACCGCGCCCACGGGCACTTCGCCTTCCGCTTCTGCCTTTGCCGCTTCCTTGAGCGCCTCGCGCATAAATTTTTCGGCGCGCGTATCGCCTTTTTCGATTGCTTGTCCTTCCACCTGTCTTTGCGCTCCTCGTTTCGTATTCGCAAATTTTCTTACCGTTATTAAAGCGTTCGCATATATTCGTACAGTACGATGGGTAGCAGCGGCGCGCGGTCAAAATCCTCGGTAATGGCGTTATCCGAAAGCGGATGCCTCAACCGGTCGTCGCACAGCTCCACCGTAAGCGAGGGAATCCCCAAATGCAGAATGCACCAATCCTTGTAGCCGCCCGCAGAGCCGCGCGTGCCGTCTATGCGCGTGTAGCCCGTGTAAGCGCACGCCTTGTCGGCAATCTTTTTATCGCGCTCGTACGTGTCTCCGCTCTGACCGAACTCGAAATAAATTTCCCGCCCTTTTGCATGATACGAAAGCGTAAGCACGGGCTTTATTTTTTCCGTAAACGCGCAGAGGGCTTGCGTTTCGGGTTCGCTTGCCGCATGCGGACCTACGTAGTTTGCGGGCGAGGGCGTAAAGACGTTTTGCGCGCCCTTGCCCCACTCGGCATCGAAATTCACGTTCAGGTCTACGCCCGTCGCGCTCGCTTTCCACAGCGAAAAGTCGGGATTGCCGCCGTTGACGGCAAGTAGCTTTTCACCCATGCTGCCGAATGCCTTTGCGCCTTCGGAAACGAGTACGTTGCCGTCGGGGTTGACCATGGGCACAAACACGAGCGAGCAAGGCAGTTTCTCGTTTGCCGCGCGGTAGAGCTGCTTTATCGCAAAGAGCGAGCTGACCGCTTCGCGGGCGTGGATGCCCGCCGTGATCAGCACCGTGTCACGCGCAGTACCGAGGCGCACGTACGGAATAAGCCGTCCAAAAGCGCTGATCCCTACGCGCCCCGTTTCGATGCCGAATCGGTGCAAAAAACAGATATCGTCCGATAGATCGCCGTACGTATACATACAAAGACCTCCCCTCCTGTCTTTATATGCCGCGTATGGCTTCCCCGTGCCTTACTTATGATAGGGCGTGTTGTGCAGAATGGAGAACGCTCTATACAGCTGCTCGCAGAGGATGACGCGCATGAGCTGGTGCGGATAGGTCACGCGTCCGAAACTGATGCGCGCCGACGCCGCTTTTTTCACGCGTTCGTCCACCCCGCGCGAGCCACCGATGATGAACCGCACGTCGCGCCCTTGCAGGAGCGCTTTATCGATGCGCTCGCTTAGCCCCTCGCTCGTCACGAGTTCGCCCTCGATGTCCATAAGAATGCGGATCTCGCCCTCACGGAACGTTGAGAGGATCGCGTCGCTTTCGCGCTGCACTTCGTCCTTTGCGGGGCTGTCGCTCACTTCGTTGATCACAAGATCGCAGTACGGCGAGAGCCGCTTGCGGTACTCTTCTACGCCCTCGGCAAAAAACTTTTCTTTGAGCTTGCCCACGCAGGTCAAATATATCTTTTTCATTCTTTTATTCCTCGGATAGCGGCCGTCTATCTTCTATCGCCGCTACCGTCCTCGACAAGCTTATTATGGCTCAGACTACCCAGCCGAAAATGAAAGAAAAGATAGTGGTTAAAAATGACAGTACGGCAGTACCGATGAAAAACGCGTTGTCGCGCAAAGTAGGTTTATAGAGGGCTTCTTCCAGCTTTTCGCCGTACACTTCTTTATCGAGTCCGAGTTCGCGCACCTTTTCTTTGTCTTCCTCGCCCACGAGCACCACGCGGTTGTTCTTGTGATCGAAGCCCGAAGACGCGATGACGTCCTTCTTCTTTTCCAAACGCTTAGCCGAATTCAAGTGGCTTAAAAGCACCGTAAGCCCCGCAAAAGCCCCCGCCACGAGAATGAGCGCCATAAGAACGAATATTGCACGCGTTTCGTTGACGGCGCGGGCAATGCCGCCGCCAAAGAAGCCGTAGGTACTACAGTAGTCGGTGACGACCGCACAAGCGTTATTGATAAAATGCACGATCATGCCCGGATACAGGCTTTTGCATTTCAAGCAAAGAAACGCCATGTATGCGCCGAAGAGCGCGGTATAGAAAACCTGCGTAATGTTCTGGTGAAACAAGCCGAATTCCAGCCCCATATAAAGCAGGGTCAGCTTAAAGGGGAAACTGCCGCGCACGGTGGTCAGAAGTCCGCCGCGATTAAAGAACTCTTCGCAAAAAGCGGGAAGCACGCAGGTCAGAAACAACGACAAAAGGAGCGCGCCCACCGTAAACGTTTCGGGAAGAGAGCTTGAAGAATGCGTATAGCCCAACTGAATCAGAATGTTTTGCCAAATCGCCGAAACGCCGATCGTCACGCCGTATGCGCAAAGGCCGATCGGAACGGCAAGCACCAGATTATACCAACGCGTCTTACGCATCGAGGAAAACGCCGCTATCTCGCGCACGTTCTTTTTCAGCCCGAACTTATAGAATAAAAAAGGAACGACCACCAATATACCGATTTGCAACGGCAGGGAAAAAACGGCATCCGCCACCAAATCGCTTTCAATGGGCAAGTAGTATAAGAGTATGCGCATTAAAAGCAGACCCGCCGCCACTACAAACGTGCATAAGCCCACGATACGGTACTGTTTTTGCCGCGATACTTTTCGGTCGCGTTCCACGTATAATGCTATCTGATTATCCAACATATTCTTTCCCTTTATCCCCTTTCGATCTTACGTCTCTACATCGCCGCAACAAACGCAAGCGTCCACATCACCGCGCAAAGCACGCAGGTCACGACGTACGGCAAGAGGCTTCCCTTCTCTATCGCAACGAGCGGTAACTCTGTCTCCGTCGCCGCTTTACGCTTTCGTATGAGCCTTAAAACCGACCAGATGAGCATGACGCCCACCGCCACACAGAGCAACGTCCCGAAAGCCGTGCGCCATGCGCTTGCCAGAACAAACGCCGCAAACCGATAATAAACTTTGCTTCCAAGCGGCGTCACGTCAAGCAGAATCGCCAAAAGATTGCTCGCGGCATGCGTGACCACCCCCGTAAGAAGCGTGCCGCTCTCCATAACGGCAAGTGCGCAAACCACGCCCAAAAAGAACTGATACACAGTCTGTTCGG
>JAIEBL010000191.1:0-1390 GCA_029069015.1 Clostridiales bacterium | reverse complement strand
AAATCGCAAAGTACGCGCTCGTACAGCCTAGGAAAAACTGATAGACTGTCTGTTCGGGGTTCATGTGCATAAGCGAGAACGCCAACCCGCAGAGGAGCGCCGCGCTCCGCTTTTTAAAGGAATCCCGTAGCCCGCTCAGGAGAAAGCCGCGGAAAATCAGCTCTTCCACGCAAGGCGCAACAAGCACCATTGCGACGATGCCGAGCACGATTTTTCCCGCCGTATCGAAGTTTACGACCGTCGCAAAGGTACACCCTATCTTTTCGAGCAGCATCGCAAAAAGCTGTGCGGGAAAGAAAAAGGCGAAGATCGACAGCGGCGCAAGCACCAGTCCCAAAGCCGACGACGGCGCGGGACGGATCGGATATTTCAAAACGGGCGCATGCTCTCTGCGCACAAAGAAGTATATGAGCGGCACGGCGATAAACGCGACTTGTAAAAAGAGCATGGCGACAAGTTGGAAGTAGTCGCTGTGCGCAAGGTTGCGCCCCGTGCCCTTTTCTATGCACACTTGCGTAATGCCGATAAGAAGCTGCATTAAAAGATTTGCCGCGACGGCAAAGAGCAGAATGCACGTGCCTTCCCGCATATTCACTTGTTTCTTTTCTTGCGCTTCCATATCTTTTTTGTTTCTTTCTTTTTCGGGCGAACAAAGCTCGTTCGCCTTTTATACGATCTCCATTAGCTCGGAAAGACGGTCGGGGAACGTCAGCGTAAGCCCCGCCTGCAACCCTTCCCTCGCGAGCGCTTCACGCACCACCGCATACGCAAGTTCGGGATAGTTGTTTTCTTGACTCAAGTGCGCGAGCATAAAATGCTTGACCCCTGCGCGGCAAAGCCGCACCACGGCCTCGGCGCACGTTTCGTTGGAAAGGTGTCCGTGCTTTCCCAAGATACGCTTTTTGAGCACGGGCGGATACTTGGGGTTTGCGAGCAGGAGTTCGGGCGAATGGTTGCACTCGATGAGCACCAGATCGGCATCGATTGCGGCATCGATCGCCGTTTGCGGCAACACCCCCGTGTCGGTAAAGTACGCCGCTTTCTTCCCCTCGCACGTCAGGCAGAACCCAACGCAAGGCACGTCGTGACTGAGTACGACGGGCGTCACGGTTACGTCACCGACGTAAAAATCGGCGGTGGAAAAGAGCCGCAACCCTTCGCGCCTTACGCCCGCGTGGCTAAGGTGCGATGCCGTATCGCTGTCCGCATACACGGATACGGCGGGATGTCGCTGCGTAAAAGCCGCCAGTCCCGCTATATGATCGCTGTGACGGTGCGTAATCAGAATCGAAACGTCATCCGCGCTCACCCCGCGCACGCAAAGCGCCTTTTCTATTTTCGCTACCGGCACGCCTGCGTCGATGAGTATATTCGTATTGCCGCCCGAAAC
>JAIEBL010000190.1 GCA_029069015.1 Clostridiales bacterium | reverse complement strand
TACGATCCTATTCCGCATCTTTGCCCCCGTAAAAAATATTATAATTAGCCTACTACGACTATAGCTTTATAATACTTCCTTATTTACGAAGCGTCAATGCCAAATGGAAAAAGTAGTATCGATAATGATGTATTTTGCATCATTATGCATCATTATTTATAAAAAATAGCCCCGCAAACCAAATTGCGAGGCTATTTTCCTAGATATGGATGACGGTTTTACTGCGGGAACTCCTTGTAAGCCCCCATCGCATTGTTTATCCAAAGGTTAGACGCTTGTCGGTTACGGAAACGATATTCCGCCGGCGTGATGCCCATCACGCGTTTGAACGTGCGTTCAAATCGTAGCAACGTGCCGAACCCCAACTCTGCGGCTATGTCCGCAATGCGGATGTCATGGAATTGCCGCAACATGTGACAAGCCCGCTTGACTTTATATTCGCAGATATATTCGGGAACGCTTAAATCGAAACACTCCCTAAACAGTTTGTAAAGATAGTTGCGACTGATCCCGACCGACTCCGATAATTCATCGAGCGATATATTTCCGAGCGAGTTCTCTATCAAAAAGATCGCTTGCTTGACGTAAGAATGTCCTTGATATCTGCGGTAATTGTTCAGCCACAGCTCGGCTACGTCGTTCAGTAGCACGAACAGCACACTGCCGAGCACCGCCGTATTGTTCGAGTCCGCAAAGTATTTTTGCGTCAGCAGAAACAGCGTACCCAGTATGTTATTGCTGTCGTAAAGACGAAACGTCCCCGGATCGTAGCCAAAAAACTCTTTCAGTCGTTCGTCATAATTGACAATACGCCCGAAAGTACGTTGCCCGTTGTATAGCGGATCGGCGTACGGCGAGACTTCCGTGTTGATGATCCGCGCACCGGTCTCGGACACGGACAGCCTATGAAACCGTTCGCTTTCCAAAAAGATAAAGTCGCCCGCAAAAAGGTTATAAACTTCTTCTTGCGCCGATCGGTCGTCCGTATACAACATGACTTTTATCGCGCCGCTCATCACGTACATGATTTCAAAGCCGTCGTGCTTATGGATCGACTGCATTTGATGATTGGGAACAAACGTACGGTCGTAACACTGGTTTATCCTAAAATAATCATTTTCTCTGAAATTATAATACGCCATCCTTCCCTCCGCATATAGGATAGCACATCCGCTCGAATTTTGCAACCGTCGTCGCGAAAAAAGGCTTTTATGCGTTGATCGCATAAAAGCCTCTTCGCTGCTTCCTTTCAATTTTGTATGATTCGGATTTCTTCGGGCGCCTCTATTTGCGTGACCGTGTTTCGGTTCTTATCCTTTTCGGCATGAACGGTGATTTTACCGTACGGCGTGGCGATACTGCCGCGCGCAAACGTAAGTTCGCCCAAATCGGGACGCACGCTTATTTTGCGGCAACCCGCGTCTTCGATTTTAACGCCCAACACTTGTTCGATGAAATAGGGCACCGCTCCGCAAGACCAACCGTGACACAAGCTGTGCCGATAGCCCGTGTAGCAATGCGCTCCGAAATCGGCATGCAAATCTTTTACGCCCGCGGGCGTAGGTTCGTCTATACGCCCGCTGCCGCTTAGCCACTCCACGCGGAAATCCTCCCAAAAAGAAGTTGCACCGCGCGAAAGCATACCGCCGTAATACGCTTTGCACATATTGAGGGCCGCCGTATTCTCTCCGCCGATCGCCGCCGCCGAGAGAATAAAATAGCTCATGAATGCGGATACGCCCGTAGATCCGCCGCGTACGATTTCCTGCGCGCACGCACGTGCGCCTCGGTCGCCTGAGAGCGCTTGTAGCGCCGTTATTTGTTTATACGCCGTTTCCGCGATTTTCCGTCGTCCGAGTTTTTTCAGTACGCTGCGAAACGAATCGCAATTAGCGCCGAGTTTTGTGCAAAGGTATATTCCCTTTTGCGCGGCAATTTTCAAAAGAGCGCTCACGCCGTGTTCGGTTTCGGGCAGATCTGCCGTCTGCCAATCGAGAAAGATAGGCTTGCCCTCCCCCCGCTTTGCATTAAACAACAGTCTTCCGTTATCCGATACGCAATCGTCGAAAAGCGCACCGAGCGCGCTTAGATATTCGCAACACTCGCGCAAAAACGCACCGTCGTCCGTATAAAAACAATACTCGTATAAAGCAAGCACGAACCAAATCGTATACGAGGGCATCCGCTGTATCCAACCGGGTTGCGGATTCGTGTGCATGGCAAACCGTAACGAATTTTTTATTTCGTCCGCACCGCCGTAAACGTACGAAAGTGCCTTTATCTCGGGATACAGATCGCCTATCCACACAAGTCGGTCGCGCTTGATGCCGTCCCAAATCATGCCGTTTTGCACGCAAAGATATGCCGTGTAACGCGCCGTATCGTAGATTTCGTTTACAAGGGCATCGCTACACGTGAAATCGCCGATTTGCGGCAGACCGCAATGCGTAAACGCCGCATACACCGATTTGAGTTCTACGTTTATGCCGCTCGGGAAATCAATCCGCACAAATCGGAAACCCGTTTGTCCGAACGTCAGGTCGGAATAATCCGCAAGCAAAACGGAGACGTCCCGCGGCGCATGGTCGTTACACGCGCCGCGTTCGCCTGTCGCGGCATTGGCTTCGCCGTACGATTCGCCGAACCGTATGCGAACTTTCGCGCTGCCGTTCCCCGCCTTATGGCACAGAATGCGCACGCCGCCGTGCAGTTCCCGTCCGAAATCAAGCACGATATATCCGCCGCAAAACTTGCACACGTCGCGCTCGTCGAGTGCGATTTGCCTGTCTTTTTCACACAATAGCGTATGCGCGTTAATAACGTCGGAAGATACGTCCGGTATGCGCTTGGGTAAAATGTATTCCGTTTTTGACATATTTGCTCCTAATAATAAAACCTATTTGCATTATAGCATAAACGGTTTTCACTTTCAACCATATGACCGTATAATCTCAAAATGCCCCCGTGGCGTGCGCTTGTCTTGATATAGACACCATATATTTTGGCTCTAAACTCATCTACCCCTATTTTCATCTTTGTGCATACTTTTGCTTGCATAACTTCTACAATTTTTCTACAAAAGCAGTTTTTATTTACAAAAAAGCATTAATCGGTAGACATCACTAAAAAGCATTCGAATAAAGTAAAAATACATAAAAATAAGCCTTAAATCGGTCAACAAGATACCAAATTGAGAATAGCGATAACTACAAATCAAAAGAAATAAACAAGCGTAATTCGGCGTTAGAGACTTGAAAACCGTTGATGGGCAACTATCCGGGGGTTCGAATCCCTCTCTCTCCGCCATAGACAGTAAAAAGTACGAACACACGGATATGTGAGTTCGTACTTTTTCTCATGCATCAATTCTCAATAATAGTCATTTGAATATTTCAGAAAATTTTTTATCCCATTCTTTGACTATCGCTTCATACTTTCCTATGTAGTATTTAGGCATTTCTATATACTCTGGCAAGCTATTATATTTGAATCGCATTGCCGCATATGCAAAAGTAAACGCATCAAATTCCAAATCTTGATCGTAATATTGGTTAACTGTATTGTTACCGTTATTTTCCGGACCGATATAATGCTTGTGTTCATACGCCCAACGTTTTACCTTGTTGATGTTCTCTGCACCGTCGTAATTACCGTTATTGTAGCTTTCTATCTCTCCAAACTGGTATAAATGTCTAAACTCATGCAGTGCAAATTGTTCTATTACAAGCGGTTGATTAATTCTAAGCGCAAAATCTATTGCTGCGATATTAAAGCGCACTGTATTTGACTCTTTGCTTGTTTCTCCCAAAATCGCAATGCGCTCGTCAAACATAAACCCCCATATCGGCTGTTGACGGAACTTGAAAAAAGGCATATTCTGACATAGCATATCTTGTATGCAGTTTTTATATTGATTGCTTAAATATTCAAATTGTTCTTCTGTGATTCCCATAATACTCCTTATCGTCGTGGCTATCAGTATCACCAAACGGATTTTTAAAATCAGCAAATGTATTATCAAGACTGCTATCAGCGAATAATCCAATGCCGTCAGTTGCTTTTTGAAAATTATATCATAAATGCAAGAATAAATCAATTGCATAGCCAGCTTTAAGCATTTCATTTTTTTCGACAACCATTCTGCACGAATTCAAGATAGCAAAAAATTTACCTTTGTTCCTAAATAAAAATTGCCGCTCTTAAACTATTGATCTTAAGTCGAAAATGGATATATTATTTATACTACACAATTTAATAACGACAACGAGAAGTACAATGCTCATAAGTACCTCTCCCATTTTCCGTTGTCGGAGTTGTGTCGCAACAATTGTGGAGTGTACATTGGGGTGCGTTCCACTGGAGCGCACTTTTTCATTTTACGGAGAAAAATTGATGAGAGGCTTCGAGATACGAACTACATACTGTTGCCCAAACTGCAATAAAAAATTAAAAAGAGCAACACAGGACTTTGCTATTGTGGATGGACGATAGTGGTGCTTTTCCCAATATCTTTAATCATTTGACTTGTGAAATGGCTTATAAAATCTTGTCATAAAAAAACAATATTGGGCGAAGAAATAATTTTTTGCAAAAGGTGCAATTCATTCGTGGCAATTACAGATATAGGCACACGCCTACTCTCAACGCATGAAATAGAAGAAACAATTGTGCCACGGTATTGCGATAATGCAAAATTTCAAAAAGAGTATCAAAAATGTTTGTCGAGGTAAAAGTGGCTTTCAATCACCTATTTTGCCTATGCTTTATAGTTGAAAGTCGTATGTATTTGTGATATAATTTTTAATAAAAGCAGGAACAAAATCAATGCACTCTATAAA
>JAIEBL010000019.1 GCA_029069015.1 Clostridiales bacterium | reverse complement strand
AGGAGGGCTTCTTTGTCACTACGGAACGCTAAAGCTCTCTCGACTACCACTAGCACAGCTAGTGGTTTAGTCTACAACGAAAGCCGTTAGCCCTCGCGGTTAACGGCTTTTCATATATTGCTATTTTGCTACTCTCCTGCTATAATAGAAACATGCTGAAAATCTTTTGGGACAAAGACAATATTGCGTTTATCGGAAACCGCGTAAACGCGACGGAACACGCGCATTGCGTCTTGCAAGTGTTTTTGAGTTTTGACGAGCCGCTAAGCGTCACCGTCGAAAACGAACAGATCGGCGGCAAATGTATTATCGTGGGTGCGAACGCCCGCCACAAGTTTTCGTGTGAAAATGCAAAGCGACTGTCGATTCTCATAGAACCGAGTTCGGGTTTTGCCAAGGAACTGACCAAAAAGATAAAGGGCAATTTTTTGGTTTGCGACAGCGACATAGAGCCTTTACAGCAAAAAGCCGCCGCTCTCCTCGATACGAACGATAAACAGCCGTATATCGATTTTATAGACGACTTTGCAAAGTTTCTCGGCATTCAAAGACACGCACAGGTTTTGGACGAACGGATCGCCGCGCTACTCGAGCTGCTTCAGAATTGCGATTGCTACGACCACACGATAGAGAGCCTTGCCGAGAGCGTCTGCCTCTCATCCAGCCGCTTGTCGCATTTATTCCGAGAGCAAATCGGCGTGCCGCTTAAAAGCTACCTTCTGTTTCACCAACTCGAAAGAGCGTTTACAGCGCTCCTTAGCGGCAAAAGCATGACCGACGCCGCTATGCTCGCGGGGTTCGACAGTCCGTCGCATTTTGCCGCAACCGTCAAAAAGTGGATGGGCATGCCCGCCGGCGCGTCGAGGAAAGATAGCGAATTTTTGAAAGTTTTTATGTAAGCGAACGAGTATAATAAAAGCATCTTACAAGGTTAGGTGCTTTTTATGGAACGATATCTGAAAGATACTCCCCTGCTCAATTTCCGCGCGCCCGAAATCGTCGATTTGATCAGCGCGCAGAAGTGGAACGACTTAAACGAATTCGATAAGATCGGCGCGATCTACGATTACGTGCAGAATCGAATTCCGCTCGGCTATAACAAGCGCGACAACTTAACGGCTACGCAGGTATTAAAAGACGGCTACGGGCAATGCAATACGAAAGCCACCCTGCTTATGGCACTGCTCCGTGCCGTGGGCGTCCCCTGCCGATTGCACGGCACGAAGGTGACGAAAGTTTTTCAGAGCAGTCTGATGCCCAAACTCATGGCAAAGCTCGCGCCGCCGCTCATCGTGCATTCTTGGAATGCCGCAATCGACAAATGATTTTCTTTGCGGTACGTTTCTATTAGTTTAGTGTTTATGGAAAATTGAGCCATATGCCCCTCCCTGTTATGAACGACTTGTTCTCTGCTTTAAGTCACATTTGTGACTTATAATAGTATTATAGCAGTCACGAATGGGACTTGCCAAGACGTTCAGTCACATTTGTGATATTATTTCCGTATGGAAAAATTTGCAGAACGGTTAAAAGAGTTGCGAAACGAAAAAGAACTGTCGCAAGCGCAGTTGGCAAAGGCAACGGGGCTTAGCCATACGGCAATCGTATATTGGGAAAACAAACAGCGCGTTCCCAATGCAAATGCCATTATTATTCTAGCCGCGTTTTTCAACGTAACGACCGACTATTTGCTCGGCGTGGAAGCGTAGGTGCACCATGAAAATATTGTTAGACAACGGTTCGACGGAATTTCGTTTGGAAGCGGATCGGATTGCGATCCGCAACCGCTTTATGAATTTTAAAAGAGACTGCTTGTTTTGCGAAGGTGACGAAGAACGTATAACAAAGTATATAAAGAAATTCATGCGCGGAAAATTCAAAGAAGTCACCTCCGTAGCATCGACCGAGTGCGATCTGCATATCATTTTCTGCCCCAAAGGCGCAAAAGAAATACGAGAGCTCGGCGAAGAGATCGGGACGAAACATTTTATTACCGTGAACGGAAAAAATGTGTTCATAGACCCCGAATACCGCGATGACACCATCCGATTGGAAGTCGATATGTGGGTGGCTTCGGAAGCCTGCGGACAGTTCTGGGTGGCGCAACTGAACGAAAAAGAAACGATAGACTTTTGCACACAATGGCTTGCGGAAATGGACGACGAAGACTAGGGTCGGTCTGCCCCTATGAAGGAGAGAAAAATGGAAGAACCGCAATCGGGGCGATTTGAAGCCCTGACGGCTTTTATCGACTATTTTGCGAATACCGAACAGGCGTTTTATTCGTTCCCGCCACAGCAGACAATCGAGAAAGACGGGAAAGAAATCCCCGTATTGCAGCACCCTCTCTATGCAAAGCCGTGCGAAGATTTCCTGTCGGCGTTAGGACGGTATACCGTACGTAATTACATAGAAGTTTTAAAAAATCACGGAATCACGTACCGCAAACTATCCGAAGTTGATTTCGGTGAGCAAGACGCCCTGACGATCCTATCCCTCTTTACCGCCCTTTGCCGCGCCATGCGGTTGGGGTCGGACTGCGATCTGGGTCAGTACGCACGCAAGGGAATCATTCACCGTATGCTTTTACGGCTCAAAGAAATCGACGACGGCACAGGCGGATAAAACGAGCACTGAGCAAAAGGACAGCGGGGCGGCGGTTGATTCGATAAGCCGCGAGCTATCTCCCCTCTTTCCGTCATTCCGAGCTAAGCGCCGAAGGCGCGCCGAGGAATCCAGGCGTAGCCGTAAGTAGACTAAAAAGTGCCGTGCGGCTATTCGTATGGCTTATGTTTTTTATGTTGACTATACTATCGCCGTTAACTTAGGGAAAAACAAAAAAAGACTACGCTCGCTCTGCTCGCTGGATCCCTCGTCTCTCCGCTTTGCTCCGTTTCCCTCGGGATGACAGAGGGGTATCGCAATCATGCGGATTCTTTCGGCTGAGCGGAATGACATGAGCGCTCAAAACGAGCGAGTTGACACAAAAGCGAAAATATGGTATAGTAAGGGCACTTTTTCGGGGGTAACCGATATGAAAAAACTTGCGGCATTCATCGTAAAATCGCGCCACGTTCTGACGGGGCTTTTTGCGGTATGCGTTGTGGTGAGTGCGCTTTTTATTCCCAAAGTAAAAACGAACTACGATATCACCGAATACCTTGCCGACGATTCACCCACGGTGCAGGCACTCGATAAAATGGAAGCCGAGTTCGGCGCTACGGGCACGGCGAACGTCATGGTAAAAAATGTATCCGAGAGCGAAGCCGAAGAACTCAAAGCGACGCTTGCGGGCGTTGACGGCGTTGCGAACGTGCTGTTCGAAAGCGACAACTCCCGCTACTACAACAAAGAAAAGCAGTGCGCGCTGTTTGCCGTGTTTTTAAAAGACGGGAACTTCGAGCCGGGGGCGCACGCCGCCGTAAAAGGCATCCGTGCCGCCCTTTCCGGGCATGACATCGCGCTGTCGGGACAAAGCGTGGATTCGGCGTATTTGCAAGAAGCCGTGCAAAAGGATATGACGGTGATCCTGCTCATATCGGGCGCAGTCATTTTCCTGATCCTGCTTCTGACCTCGTCGAGCTGGATCGACCCGCTGCTTTTTGCCATCGTCATCGTGGGTTCGATCATCATGAACCTCGGCACGAACGCGCTGCTACCCGACATTTCGTTTATCACGAAATCCATTTGCGCCGTCATGCAGCTTGCACTTGCAATGGACTATTCCATTATGCTTCTGCACCGTTACAACGAAGAAGTGCGCTCGTCGGCGGACAAAAACCGAAAAGACGCGCTGATAACGGCGCTTGCCAAGACTTTTGCGCCCGTATCGGCGAGCAGTTTAACCACTGTTGCGGGGCTCGTGGCGCTCATGTTTATGAGCTTTACGCTGGGCTTCGATATCGGTATCGTACTGGCGAAGGGCGTACTGCTTTCGCTCTTTACCGTGTTTCTCTTTATGCCCGGCTTTCTCCTGCTGTTTGCGCCGCTGCTTGAGAAGACCAAGCACCGAAGCTTGCACGAAGTGTTAAAAGACGCGCTCCACCGTAACCGCGAAAAGCGAAACCGCAATCTGCAAGCAGAGAACGCGCTTGATAAATCAGGCAAGCCGCGACGCGTACGCACGTTTGCCGATTTTCAGTTCAAATCACGGCACGTCGTCCCTATCGTGCTTTTATTGCTGATCGTGGGTGGCATGATCACGCAATCTACGTTAGGGTACGACTACGCTATGGAAACCGCCAAGAACAAAAACGAAGCCGTCGTCACCGAAAAGCAGGCGATCACCGATACCTTCGGCTATCAGAACTCTCTCGTGGTCATGGTCCCCAAGGGCAACGCTGAGGCCGAGCTCAGCTTGACGAACGCCATTCTCTCTTTGCAATCGAACGAAAAGAGCGTCGTAAGCGACGGGACGGGCATGGCGGCAAAAGGACTGCGTTTTGCGTTATCTGCGCAGGAAATTTCCGCAGCGTACGGCATCGACGAAGCGCTCGTTTCTGCGGCGATCGCGGCGGCGACGGAAGGCGAAAGCGACCGCATACTGCTTAGCGACCTACTCGCCTATATGAACGAAAGCAATTTTGCGGCTAGCCTTGCAAACGCCAAACAAGCCGAGCTCGAAGCGGTGGCAGACGCAGCGGAAACGCTTTTAAACGACCCTGCCGCGGATGAAACACAAAAGGAAGCGTTACGCGCAGAGAAAACGCATGAAGAACTGACGCAAGCCTTTTCACTGCCTTCCCAAGTGACCGACATCGTCTTTTCCCTTGCCTCTTCTCCTTCGGAAGCGCCGACAACTGCCATGAGCACCTACAAATTTTTAACGACAGCAAAAGCATGGGGTGCGGTTTCCATGTACGGTAATCTCGTGCAAAGTCAGATCGGCGAGGCGTACGAAACCGTAAAAAGCGCCGCCGCAACGCTCGACTCGGCCGTCTACACGCGCATCATCTTCAACGTGAACCTGCCCGCTTCGGGCGACGAAACGTTCGCGTTTATAGGCGCGGTACGAAAGACGGTTGCCGACTATTACGCCGACGGCTACGTGATGAGCGAATCGTCCAGCTTTACGGATATCAGCGAGGCGTTTTCCAAAGACATCGTGCTCGTCAATCTGCTGTCCTTCTTTGCCGTCTTTCTGATCGTTATGCTCACCTATCGCTCGCTCGCCATCCCCGCGCTACTGACGCTCGTCATTCAAGGCGCGATATGGCTGTCGATGGGACTCAACGGGATCGCGGGCATTCCCATCTACTTTATCTGCGCGCTCATCGTTATGTGCATTCAGATGGGCGCGACGATCGACTACGCGATCCTACTGACGGGCAGATACGTGGAAGCGCGAAAGACGCTCTCCCGACGCGATGCCGTGGCGTACGCGTTCGATACGTCGCTGACGACCGTGCTGACCTCGGGCAGCATTCTCGTGATCGCCGCCTTTATCGTAGGGCTTGCAAGCCGTATGAGCCTGATCGCGGGCTTGGGGCTGTTGCTTGCCAGAGGGTGCCTCATTTCGGTGCTCGCCGTTATCTTCGCGCTGCCGCAAGTGCTTCTGCTCTGCGACAAGCTGCTTGAAAAGACGACTTTAAAATGCAAGTTTTTCGATGAAAAGGAACAAGCCAAAACGCTTACCAACTCGGATACGGAAAACGTAGAAGGCGCCTCTTTTGTCATCCCGAGCGTAGTGGAGGGATCTAGCGAGCAGAGCGAACGTAAATAAATTTTAATTTACGCTTCGCTGGATTCCTCAGCGCGCCTACGGCGCTGTTCTCGGAATGACAGAGTGGAGGCGAACGCTGACAAGCCTTTTTGAATCAACCGTTTTCCTTGGAACGACAGAGGGGCGGAACAACACATTATAACGAAAAACGCATCCTAAAAAGCGATTTGCCTTTTAAGATGCGTTTTGTTTTTTGTTGTAGCTTCTTGTCATTTCGACCGTAGCGGCAATAGCCGCGAAGCGGAGAAATCTTTCCCGCGCTTTCCATTTGAGACCCCTCGACTACGCTCGGGGTGACAACGAGAAGTCGGCGCTATTTTTCGAGTCGAATGCTCTTAATGACAACGGGAGTGCGCGGAACGTCGTCGTAGTAGCCCATCGAGCCGGTCGCGACTTTGCCGATTTTGACGGCGACGTCTAAGCTCGCTTTATCGACCACGTGCCCGAACGCCGCATATGCGCCGTCCAAGAAAGGGGTATCGGCAACGCAGATAAAGAACTGACTGCTCGCCGAATCGGGTACGTTCGTGCGCGCCATGGAGATCGTGCCTGCCGTATGCTTGACGGGGTTTTGCACGCCGTTTTGCACGAACTCGCCCTTGATGGTTTTTGCGCCCTCTTTGGGGACGAGCCCTTTGGGCGTGTGTACGAACCCGCCGCCCTGGATCATAAAGCCGTCGATCACGCGGTGAAAGCAAAGCCCGTCGAAAAAGCCCTTCTCCACCAGCTTCACGAAGTTTTTAACGGTGATCGGCGCGGCGTCCTCGTAGAG
>JAIEBL010000189.1 GCA_029069015.1 Clostridiales bacterium | reverse complement strand
TATAGTTTCCTTGCGGGTTATTGCAGTTCCCTGTTTTTATTGCCGCGTATAAGCTGCAACGCGTACGGTTTGCCGTGCATGCAACCGTTCACCGCTTCGATTTCCTCGTCGCTACACGCGCATAAATCGATAACGCGGCTTCTATTCCCGTAGGCGTCAAGATTGCATATCGGTTCGCAAAGCCGTAGCACGCCGTAACAGAACCGCTCTTTTACCCTGCTGAGTGTGAGGTGCTTTCCTTTGCTGTCTTGCATGGGAATCGTGTAGCCCGTGCAGTCCTTACAGTTTCCGCCCTGCACGCGTTTCGGACAATGCGCAAAGTGCATTAAGGGCGGCTTCCCGTAGGCGTAGGCTATCCCCTTTTGCGGGCATTCCTCTATTGAACCGATATACGTGCCGCCAAAGCCGTCGTTGAGTCGGTTTAGCCCGATTCCGAAAATAAGCGGTGCATGAGAAAATAACGATAGGTGCGCAATGTTGTTCGCTACAAATCCGCATACGGGTAAATCGGTAAGCGTACGCAAGACGTCTAAATCATCTCCGCGGGAAACGAAAGGCAAATCGAGCCAAGGCTTTTTGGGGAAAGCGGCACATTCTTTTAAAAGCGCTTCCCTATTGTCGTAGTTTTCGGGTGCGAAAATGATTTCATCGTACGAAAAGTGTATTTTCCGTAACGTAGCCACGTTGGGTACGCGTATGAATACCGTGCCCGACCGAAAGCCAGTCGACTGCAAGGCGGGTGGCGTATAAGGCTGAAAAGCGGGTTGTGTTTGCGGCGTCAACAGCGTCTTTTGCAATTCTTCGACCCCTTGCCTACGTAGGGCTTTTATGCTCGATGCGGGAAAGAAAAGATTTTCATCAAGCGTAATATGAGTTTCTTTTGCGTAAAAGTCCGTGCCGCCTAAAGACCCGAGTGCATCGGCAATCTCTTTTTCGGTCAGCGTATGATTCGTCGCGTGTTCGGTTTGTTGCTGTGATTGCACGGTGACCGACTGCCCTCTTGCCGCAAGCGTAAGCACACAGGGACTTCCTTGCGTTAAAACGAGCGAAAGCGTTGCGGGTATACTTGTTTGTGCCGAGAGTGCGGCTTTTTCCAATGCTGTATCGAGCGTAAGGCGCGTTGCGTCGCCCTTCTTTACGTCGCCCGTAAATGTGATTTCGTTTTCGCGCGTGACCGTGCCGCCCCCCGCTTCCCTACCGCCGCGCAGGCATTTTATGCCGTCGCCTACGTGCAGCGTGCGCGTAGGCACAATAACAGCTTTATTGCCTTGCACACGCGTAACCGTGCCGCAGGCAACACCGATATGGTTCTGCACTTTGTCGTATATCACGCTTTCGGTTGGGTTTACAAAATACGCCTTACAATAGTTTCCGCGGTTGAAAGTACGCTTCAAGCGATCCATGGCGTCTGTTTCCGTCTTGCCGTCGATTGCTGCGCGGTAGGCGCGTACCGTTTCATATACGTATGCGGGGCTACGCATACGCCCTTCGATTTTTACCGAGTCTACGCCGATTGCTTTCAGGCGGTCGATTTCCTGTAGCAGACAAATGTCCTTTGCCGATAGAAAGTAGCCCTGTTTTTGTCCTACGGTGTACGGTTTGCGGCACAGTTGCAAACACCTGCCGCGGTTACCGCTGCACCCGCTGACCAGGCTACTGTAATAGCAGTTACCCGAAAACGCCACGCAAAGCGCGCCGTGGCAAAAGTATTCCGTTTCGAGCGAGGTCGTTTGCTTGATCCGCTTAACGTCTTCGGGTAGCGTTTCGCGGGCAAGCACTACGCGCTTTAACCCCAAACGTTCGCAAAATGCCGCTCCGTATTCGTTGCAAACGCCCATTTGCGTACTTGCGTGCAAAGTAATGGCGGGCGCACGTTCCCGAATAGAGGCGATCAACCCCAAATCCTGCACGATAAAAGCGTCCACGCCCATATCGGCGGCGCGTAAAACGACATCCAAAGCCCCCGACAGTTCGGCGTCTTTTAAAAGCGTATTTACGGTCAAATGTACTTTTACGCCGCGCAGATGGCAAAAGCGTATGGCGTCTTTTAATTCGTCTTGAGTAAAATTGCCCGCATATGCGCGCGCGCCGTATTTTTCCGTTGCAAGGTATACGGCATCCGCGCCGCCTGCTACGGCGGCTGCGAGTGCTTGCTTATTTCCTGCGGGCGCTAACAATTCCATGGCGATAGTATACCACGATACGCCGCATAAGTCCACAAAAAGAGTGCAGTTTTCGTTTTTGTCTGCGCGATGCAAAATGCGCCCGCCGTATCGGGCGAGCGCATTTTTTCTGTGCATTTTTAAGTTGCTTAGCGCAATTTTGCGCCGCAGTTTTGCGCCAATGCGTCCAAAATTTGTTTTACCGAAGCGTTGATTTCTTCATCCGTCAAGGTGTGTTCGCGGGCAATCAGTTTAAAGGACAGTGCGACGCTCTTATACCCTTCTTC
>JAIEBL010000188.1 GCA_029069015.1 Clostridiales bacterium | reverse complement strand
CTGTAATTGATATTGTAAAAGATTTGATCGGAAATTACAAATATGAAATCTCAACCCACAAATATGGAATTTTGGGGCTATACAAAGGTACGAAAATTCAGTTAAACGAAACAATTACCGAAAGACTTTGGACGTCAATCGTTACATCCTTAAACAATGAGTTCGGCGTTCCCGTTTACGTGCATTCGTATTACGGCTTAATATGGAATAAGGATGGCAAATATATTGCTTGTAATATTATTGAAGAAATTTACGGAAGCGACTTTATGGACATTTTTCTGTTTGATAAAATTCCTCTCGGCAGAAAATTACCGTATAAAGAATATGGCTTAATTGACGGAGCGATTAAGCAAGTTTTCGGTAAGTTCGATTTTAATTGCAATACGTTCGTTAATTACAATCGCGATGGATTCTTTGTATACATTGTTTCCAACGAAAAAATGCAGTGGCTGCTTCAATTAAAAGGCAAAAATCTGACTTGCTACTTTTCTGATGTCAGTATAGTTGATTCTGTAACAAAAAGAGTTACCCCACATTATTGGTGTAAAAAAAGAGTAAGTTCAAAAAGTCCTGAAACAATAAAAAATGCGATGGAACAAAGCTTTTTGGAAAACGCGCAAAAGGCGAATGTGTAGTTTGCATTTGGATAAATATAAACTAGCTTAGCGCACGCCGCTATATGCAGTAAAAGGCTTTTGGATCATTGAATCCGAAGCTTTTATTTGCTCTAATTACTACTTTATGATTTTGTTGTGGCAATTCTTATGGGAAGTGTGCATTAAGTCGCGTTTTTTTCGTATGGTACGTGCGGCTGGTACGTGCGGCTCGGTGCGTTACGGATATGCTTTCTATGTTCGGCTAAGTTTAATCAGTTGTGTTTCTTTTGTTTTTATGCAGTGAAAAGGCTTTCGGACGATTCCATCCGAAGCCTTAGCTGGCAATGCGTATTTAATCGATAAACGGCATATACTAACGCTAATAGGGAGTATAAGCCGTGAACGACGAACAGGAAAGGGAAATAGGCAAAGAGCAGGTCGTCAAAAGTGAGATAGTGCCCGTAGAAGAGCACAGTAAAGACGACGAAGTGGCAAAGAAAGCGGTATATTCGCTTTGCTACGTGTTCGGCATTTTATTTTTCTTGCCGCTGATTCTATATAAAGACGGCGAATCGAAACGTCATGCCAATGAAGGCTTAGTTCTATTGTTGTTTACGCTTATCGGCAATGCGGTTTTCGGTATCTTTATGGGCTTTGGCGGATTTGTCGGAAGACTCTTCGGAATCGTCGCGTCGGTTTATTCGGTTATGTTGTTACTGCTCGGCATTGTGGGCATCGTATACGTCATCACCGAACGCCGTAAACCCGTTCCCGTTTTGGGAAGTATAAAACTCATCAAGTAGAATAACGAAATACAAATTTTCTAAAACCACTACCTGTAGTGGTTTTTCTTTGCTTTTTAGGGAAAAATGTCAAAATATGGTAAAACAATTTGACTTTTTATAATGGTTGGCGATATACTGGAAAGGGCGCATGACGGAAAAGCCAGGCGGAAATAGACTACCGAGAGTAGTGAATAAGCGCATTATTCCGCTATTTGCGCTTATGGTTACAGCTACGATCCTATTACGGTACGTTACCGGGATAACGGTCGCATTCGGGGTCGTTTTGCGCGTATTGCTTGCGGGTTGTTTACTCGTTTTCGGCGTAGTGTGCTTTTTTCGCTCCAAACGAAGGGCGGCGATATTGTTGTTTGCATTGCTTGGCGTCGGTATTGCCTGTGGTATTTGCTATGATATTCGGCTGAATACGTACCACTCGTTTCTACCCGAAAGTAACATTGTGTACGAGGTGAGCGGCATCGTCGATACGCGTGCAACGTCATACGACGAAGTGCGTTCGGTCACGCTTTCCTCGCTGACGGTCAACGGCAAGAGGGTGAAGGGCAAACTCAGGCTCTATTTTGAGGACGACGTTTCGGTGTTCGAAGTTGCGCAGGGGAGTCGTATTGACGTCGGCGGCATGCTCTATGCAATCAAGCCGATTGACGGAAAATACATAGATGCCGTGTCTTTTCGTAAAGACGTACGCTATAAAATGTATGCCACAAACGACGCTTTTCGCGTTTCGGCGGGCAAACCGGGTTTGTTTGCGTCGATTCGGTTAAAACTGTACAATCGGTTGATTTCCGCTATGGGCTTGCGATATGGCGCTGTGGCGTACGGCATGTTGACGGGCGATAAGAGCGAGTTGGACGAAACGAGCATTCGCTTATACAGTGTGAGCGGGCTTGGACACATTTTGTCGGTTTCCGGTCTGCACATCGGATTGCTTGCCGCTTTGTTGCTCTTTCTTTTCGAAAAATGCCATGTTCCGCGCTTGATACGTGTTATCGTTACGTTTTGCCTATTGATACTGTATGCAGCGTTCGTCGGATTTACCGCTTCGGTTATGCGGGCGGTCATTATGTGCGGCGTAATGATGATTGCGCTTCTGTGCGGAGAGCGCAAAGATACGTTTTCGACGCTCGCGCTTGCCTTTTGTCTGATTTTAGTCGTGTCGCCGTTTAACGTATTCGAAGTCGGTTTTTTGATGAGCTTTGCCGCCGTGTTCGGGCTTACGTTGTTTTACAACACTTTTTATAAGGTGCTCACTAAGATTCGTTGCCCGAAATTTGTCGCCGCGCCGATTGCTACGACAACGGCGGTGCAGGTTGGTATTCTGCCCGTTGTCGGCTACTTCTTTGCAAGCTTTCAGACGTATTCCGTTTTGTTCAATCTGCTGCTCATTCCCGTTTTGACGGCTACGTTCGTTTTGCTTGTATGCTTGCTTCCGTTCGTGTTGCTGTTTTCGGCAGCCGCACTATTGCGGCTTGCGGGTATCGGAATCGCATTCATTGATTTGGTAACCGGGATCGTTCCGTCGTTGCCGCTGCATACGATTCCTATATTTTCGCATAAGGCGTTGTTTCTGCTGTTTCAGCTCTATTTTGCGG
>JAIEBL010000187.1 GCA_029069015.1 Clostridiales bacterium | reverse complement strand
TCAATCTTTCCATTGCGCGCAGCTTGAAGAATTTTTTAAAGACGCAGGGCTACGCCGTGATCATGACGCGGTCGACGACCGACGGGCTCTACGGCATGACGACCAAGAACAAAAAGCTCAAAGATATGCAGGAGCGCAAAAAGATCATCGAGGAAGCTAACGCCGACCTCGTGGTGTCGGTGCACTGTAACTCGTATCCCCGTAGCGACCAAACGGGCGCGCAGGTCTTCTACGCGCCGGGCAGCGAAGACGGCAAACAAAAGGCGGATCTGCTGCAAAGCGTGCTGCGCGACTCGTTAGGGACGTCGCGCTCCGCTAAGAGCGGCGACTACTTTATCTTGCAGTGTTCGGCTACGCCCTCGCTGCTTGTCGAATGCGGCTTTATGACGACGCCTGCCGAGGAGAAAAAACTCGTTTCCGCATCCTATCAGGAAAAAGTGGCGTACGCGATTTTTACGGGCATCCACGCGATTTTGGGGCAGGGGTAATGCGAAGCCGCCGTGTGCGCAAAAAAAACGCATAAACACTTGCGTATTTTCCGCGGATATTGTATACTGATAGTATCATAAAGCGGAGGAAAAGAGAATGTTATTAGTTGCTCTCTCGAATAAGGCAATCGGTTTGATTGTCGGCGGCGTCATCGCTTTGGTCGTCATCATCCTTATCGTTTGGATCATTTCGACGCGTAACAGTTTCGTGCGCCTCAGAAACGGCGCAGACGAGGCGTGGGCGACGATCGACGTATATCTGAAAAAACGGTACGATCTGATTCCCAATCTCGTGGAAACGGTCAAGGGTTATACGAAGCATGAAAGCGAGACGCTCGAAAACGTCATCAAGGCGCGCAATATGGCAATGAGCGCGGGCACGCCCGACGATAAAATCGATGCGGAAAATCAGCTTACGGGCTGCTTAAAGACGTTGTTTTCGCTCACCGAGGCGTATCCCGACCTCAAAGCGAACTCGCAGTTTTTGAGCCTGCAAGGTCAGCTCGAGTCCATCGAAGGCGATCTTGCGCAGTCGCGTAAATTCTACAACGCCAAAGTCAAGGCGTTCAACACTAAGCGCGAACTGTTCCCTGCAAGTATCGTTGCGGGCATTATGCACTTAAAGCCGCGCAAGTACTTCGAGCTCGACAGCGAGGAAGAGCGCAAGAACATAAAAGTTTCGTTCTGATTCAAAGAGAACGAAGGGTAATATGTAAAAAACGAACGGGGTAAAACCGTTCGGCGGAGTGGGAAAATACTCACTCCGCTTTCCCGTATAAAGAGGACAATCTGTGCGTTTCATGGTTTGCGTGTTTTGCGCGAGGTGAAAACGCCCCAGGAGTTTGGTATGAAAAAGAAGCGTTTTGCGCTTGTGTGCTTTATCGTCGTTTGTATTGCGTTTATTTTCGTCGGTTGTTCGAGTAGCGGCAATCCGTACGATACGGCGGAGGCGGACGACGGCTACGTGATGAACAACGTCGACGTGAAAATCGACGCGAGCGCGGGCGACCGCACGATGCGCATCACCGAACGCTATACGTTCACCTATAATCTTGCCAGTCACGGTTTTTACCGTGATATTCCCGTCAATAACGGCGAAAAGATCCGCGACGTTACCATTGCCGCACGCGACTTCTACGACGAGTTCGAGGTGTCGCATGAGAACAATGGCAAAATCTTTCGTGTACGCATAGGGGACGCCGACCGATACGTGCGCCTAAGAACGAAGCTTTCCTGCACGATCGAATACACCCTGTACACGCCTGCTCACGCCGAGTACCCGAATGCAATCGTTTTAAACGCCATCGGGCAGGGATGGTCTTGCGCCATCGAGCACGCGAAGATAGAGGTGAAATTACCCGCAGAGACGGTGGAAACGCCTAAGTATTACTACGGCGGTTGGGGCGAAAAGCTCGACCCGTTGAAAGACGGTGTCGTGTCGTCCGCCCCCGAATCGGGGAATTCAACCTATTCGTTTGAAGTGAGCGGCCTCAGTTCGTTCGAGGGCATAACGCTCTACTACTTTTTGGGTGAGGGCGTGCTGACGACGAAGACGGACAAACTGCCGCTGATCGTATCGGCGGTCAGTCTTGCACTCGTCGTGCTTGCGCTGCTCTTCCGGTTCCTTTTGGGGCGTAGTCCCGAGCTTGCCCCCGTTACGAACTTTTACCCGCCCAAGCACCCCGATCAAGACGGAAGCGAAGGGAGCAGCGAGCCGATGGATCCCGTGGATATGGGATACCTCATCGACAACACGTGCAGCGGGCAAGACGTGACTTCGCTCATATTCTACTTTGCGAGCAAGGGGCACTTAGACATCGAAGACCCCGACGGCGAGCTTACGCTCGTGCATAAAAAGGACTTGCCCGAGTCTGCGCCCTCGCATCAGCAGATCTTTTTCAAGAAGCTCTTTTCGAGCGGAGAGCGGGTAGAGGTCAGCACCCTTACGAACCAAATGTATACGGCGGTCATGACCGTGCAAACGAAGATAAAGGGCATGTACGCGGGCAAGCTGTACGATCGTAAGTCGCGCGCGGCTTCCGTGTTTTTAAGCGTGCTTTCGGTATTGCTGTCGTTTTTGACCGTGTTTATTGCGTCGTTTCAAATCAGTTTTGCCTATATCAATCCGTTCGGCGCCATGGCGGTGTTCCCCGTAATTATCCTGCAACTGATCGGCACGGTGCTTGTGAACAACCGACTGAAAATGAAAAAGCCGCTGCAATATTTATTGTATTTCGTATGCGGTGTGGTGGCAGCCGTCACCGTGCTCGTCTATGCGTGCGTTTTCCCTGCGAACATCTTGCCGCAGTATGCCGCAATATTGCTGGGCGTAGGCGTGGCGGGTTGTGCGTTGCTCGCGCCTTTCGTTGCGCGCCGCACGCCATATTATACAAACGAACTTAACGAGATCATGGGCTTTAAAGACTTCTTACAGTCGGCGGAAAAAGAACGCTTGGAAATGCTACTCGCCGAAAATCCGCAGTACTACTACGATATCTTGCCGTATGCGAACGTGTTGGGCGTATCGAGCATTTGGGAAGATAAATTCAAGAATCTTACGGTCGAACCGCCGCGTTACTATCGGTCGAGCGACGCCGTATTCGATTTGTTGCTGTTCAACACCTTCTATCGTCGGTCGTATGCGCGCGCGTCTACGGTTGCCGTTTCGCGCCCGTCCTCGTCGTCGAGAAGCGGCGGCGGATTCCGTGGCGGCGGTGGCTTTTCGGGCGGCGGCTTCGGCGGCGG
>JAIEBL010000186.1 GCA_029069015.1 Clostridiales bacterium | reverse complement strand
GTCAGCGTGCTGTGCATGGTTTCGGCGATGCTCTTGGCAATCGAAAGCCCCAGCCCGCTCGAACCTTTTTCGCGCCCGCGCGCTTTGTCGCAACGGTAGAACCGTTCGAACACGTGCGGCAGATCTTCGGCGGATATGCCGATGCCGGTATCCGTCACGGAAATTTCGGCGTGCCCGTCGGTGAGCGCGCACCGCACTTTGATACTGCCGCCGTCAGGCGTATATTTGATGGCATTGTCGATGAGTGCCCGCAAGCATTCGGTCAGCAGGTTTTTATCCGTTTCCACGGTAATGGCGTCTTCCGTCTGCACGAACGTGATCTCGTGCGTGTTGTCTACGAGCTTATACGTTTCGGTGATCTCCGCCGTCACTTCCACCAGATTGAAACGCGACGCGTTAAGGGAAAAGTTACCCAGCCGCGCAAGCAACAAAAGCTGCGCGACGATACGCTCCATATTCTCGCTCTCTTTGAAAATCGCGTCAATGCCCTCTTTGAGCACGGCGGGGTCGTCTTTCCCCCACCGCTGCAACATTTCTGCGTAGCCGTGAATGACGGCAATGGGCGTTTTGAGCTCATGGCTTGCATCCGCCACGAAGTTTTGCTGACGGTCGAACGATTCCTGTAAGTTGTCGAGCATGCGGTTGATGCGGTTCGTAAGCTCCATCAGCTCGTCTTGCCCGTCCCCCTGATCGAGACGGGTGGAAAGATTTTCGGTCGTAATCTCGTCGATACGATTCGTGATACTGCGAATGGGCCTGAGCATGAATTGACTCGTAAGCCAAACCATAGCGGCGTACAGCGCCGATACCACGATAACGAGCATCGACGCGGTCAGCGCAAGCGCAGTGACGGCGGAATGCGATTGCCGTCGTATGCTTTCCACGAAAAATACGGTAAACGCCGTAAGCACGAGCGCAAACAGAATGGAATAGAGCACCGTCATTTTGACGGTAAGCGGCAAATTGAGTTTACGGAAAAGCTTACGCAGTCCGATGACGGGCAGCGTTACGGGAAAGAATATAATGATGAGCGCGGTCAAAAGCGCATTGCGCTTTTTCCTCTTTGCACTTTGCGCTTCCCTTTCCTGCTTGATGGTGCGAAGCGTGGCCTCTACGTCGGTCTGCGACGAAACGAGGACGCTCTTCGGCGCGCTTGCCGCTTCCGTAGCCGCGCCTTTTTTCTCTTCTTTGTTGTCGCTCATAATGCTAGTCGCGGATGACGTAGCCCGATCCGCGTACCGTGCGGATTACCGTTACGCCGTACGCGTCGTCTATTTTGCTTCTCAGGTAACGAATGTATACGTCTACCACGTTGGTATTGCCGTAGAAATCGAACCCCCACACCGCGTCGAGCGCCTGTTCGCGCGAAATGACCACGTTGCGGTTGGATAGCAAATACACCAACAGATCGAATTCTTTTTTGGTAAGGTCGATCGCGTCGCTGCCGTAGGTCACGACGTGTGATTCGGCGTCCACTTTGAGCTTACCGTACGTGAGAACGTTGCGGTCCTGCTGCATTTGCTTTTTAATGTTGACGCGAATGCGTGCAAGCAATTCTTCGATGGCAAAGGGCTTGGTCATATAGTCGTTTGCGCCGAGGTCAAGCCCCGCCACTTTATCGACAATCTGATCCCGCGCCGTCAGAATAATGACGGGCGTCTGCTTCACCTGCCGCAGCCTGCGCAATACTTCTATGCCGTTCAACGAAGGCAACATTACGTCCAGGATGATCAGGTCGTAGTCGTTCTTCGTCGCCTCCTCGAGCGCTTCCCTGCCGTCGGCCACGCTCTTCGTTTCGTAGCCTTCGTGCTGCAGTTCGAGCGCCACGAAGCGCGCAATGTTGGCTTCGTCTTCTACTATCAGTATCTTCAAACGTGCATACTCCTAAAATTTTTGGGGTAAGTGCGCTTAGCGGATGTCCCCGCCGACGATTTCGATGCGCATGGTGTTCGTGTTTCCCGAAATGCCCACCGGGAAGCCGCCCGTGATCACCACGAGATCGCCTTCCTGAATGAGCCCCGTCGTACGGGCGCAATCCACCGAATGGCTGAAAAGCTCCATGGAATCTTCCTGCCGTGCGCTCATCACGGGCACGACGCCCCAGTTCATGGCAAGCTGATGATACGCCTTTTCGGAAAGCGTCGCCGCGATGATCGGGCACTCGGGACGGAAACGCGATACTTTGCGCGAGGTAAAGCCCGACTGGCTGAGCGCAATGATCGCTTTTGCGTTTAAGTCGTACGCCGCCGCAACGGTCGCGTGGCTGATGGCGTCGGTAATCGTCTTGATTTCCGTCTCCAAGGCAAGGAAGCGGTTTTTAAAGTGAATGCCGCTCTCGGCTTTCTCGGCGATCTTTGCCATCGTCTTTACTGTTTCCACGCAATACTTGCCTACCGCCGTTTCGCCCGAAAGCATGATAGCCGACGTTCCGTCGTATATGGCGTTGGCAACGTCGCTGATCTCGGCACGCGTGGGGCGCGGGTTGTTGATCATACTCTCGAGCATCTGCGTCGCGGTGATGACTTTTTTGCCCGCGTTGTAGCAACGCTTGATCATGTCTTTTTGAATGCCGGGAAGCTCTTCGAAGGGAATCTCCACGCCCATGTCGCCGCGCGCCACCATTGCGCCGTCGCACTCGGCCAAAATCTCTTTAAGTTGGTACACGCCCTCGCGGTTGAGTATTTTGG
>JAIEBL010000185.1 GCA_029069015.1 Clostridiales bacterium | reverse complement strand
AAAGACCTCTGCTACTACACAGGCTACGATATAATAACAAAAAAAATAATATAAGTCAAACGATTAAAGGAATATTTTCAAACTTTTTTGCATATTTTTGGAATTTTTTCTCTTACGCTTACGGTCGTTCTGCTCCATTGGGATAGCGGACTTCGTAATTTGGAATTCTTCGCTTTGCCGTCGTCATGATTGTAGTGAAAGTTATCGAAATTATGAAAAAGGCGACAGGATTGCCGCCGCCTTTTTCATATTTATCGAACGTGTAGGGATTAGGCAGTGAGAAGCGGGCAACCGTAGAAGACGCTGCGCCCCATGTCTGTTACGCTATCAGGAACCGTGATGCTTGCAAGATTTTCGCAGCCGCGGAAAGCGTAGTTGCCTATCCTTGTAAAGTTGTCGTCCGTGTTGAAGGTTACTTCCGTAAGATCCTTACATTCGGAAAACGCGTAGTCGGCAATTCCCACAACGGCGTAATCGGTGTTTCTGTACCGGATATATGCGGGAATGGTTACGGACGTCACGTTTCGGGGTTGCACTGCAACTACTGCCACGCCGTCCTTAATTGCAAAGCGCAAACCATCCCCATACATGTATTCGTAGCCGTTTTCCGCCACGGTGTTGTACTTGCAGCTCCACACTACGGCAAAGCCACTATTTTCAAGAGACGAAGCACCCCAATTTGAATTCCACATGGTTGCGGCGTTGCCCTTTGTTGTTTCGCAATAAACGGTGAGCGCAAGGCTATTGGAAAACACGAAACTGCCGACAGAGGTGACGCTCGCGGGAATGGTAAAGGTCACAAGCGACGGGCAACCGTTAAACGCGTCTCCGCCGATAGTTTTCAGTGCCGACGGCGTTTGGTCGTCTTGGCGAATAATCACCGTCAAAAGAGACCGGCATTCACTGAATGCATAATTGGAAATGGTTTTAAGCGTCGCGGGAAGCTCGAGCGCTGACAACGCGTAACAACGGCTAAAGGCGTACGAACCGATTGTTTCAAGCGAACCGTTTTCCGCAAAGGTAACTGTTGTAAGTTTGCTGCAACCGTAAAACGCGTAGGAAGCAATGTTTTCAAGAGCCGAATTGTCGGAGAGCGTAACCGAAATCAAACCCGTGCAATTTCTGAAAGCATAGGAGTATATCGTTGCAACGTTTCTGCCTATCGTTACGCTCGTGACGTCTGCACAATTATCAAAGGCATTTTCCACAATCGACGTTACGGGATAGGTCGTGCCATCGTAGCTCACTTGATCCAAAATTGTAACATCGCCCGAAACGAAGCGGTGTTGCAGCATTACTTGCGCTTCGTTGTTAATTACTCTGTAACGCACGCCGTTAGTTTCCAAATAGATCGTGCCGTCCGTTGCGGCGTTGTTGGAATCGCAATTCCACACGACCTTGCCGCCTTCAAAGTTGTTAAATCCGACGTTCCAACCGCTAGGTCTGGATTCGGACTGGCAATACAGTATCAAAAGCGGACAATTGTTAAACGCGTATTCGCCCATCGATTGCACGCTTGCGGGAATGGTTACCGAGGACAAAACGGAGCAATTATAAAACGCGTTATTCACGATAGAGGTAACGTTGTCGTGCAAGCGCAGGCTTGTTCCGCCGAAGCCGTTAAAGGCGTAACTTTTAATTTCCGTGACGCTTGCAGGAATTTCCAGTACTTCTACAAGCGTGTCGTTGACGTACAGATTGTGCGCACGCAAAAGCGGATTCGCTTTGTCGTCGTAGAAGGAAATACCGCACCACGCCGCAAGACTGTCGACATACACACCTTGAAGCGCATTGCAATCTTGGAACGCAAGGTGGAATATCTCTGTTACGGAGGCGGGAATTTGTACCGTTTTCAACGCAGTACAGGCATTAAACGCCTCGTTTTGTATCGTTTCCAGCATGCTGCCGTTTGCGAACTTGACGGCGCCCAAACCCTTGCAATAATCAAACGAAAATGCGCCGATTACGGTGACGTTTGCACCGACCGTAACTTCCTTTACGCCGTTACGACCGTAAAATGCCGCTGACCCTATTTCCGTAACATTGTAGGTTGTGCCGTTTGCGGTGATAGTTGCGGGGATCGTTACGGTTTCCGCAACGTTTTTGCCTTGTCTTGCAACAACTGCTTTGCCGTCCGTAATCGAATACCATAATTGGCTTTCAGTGTCGTACACGGCGTTGGAAACGGCGTTTTCATTCGACACTATACCCATGCCGTAAATCTTATCCGCGTTTTCGGCGCTTATTTCGCCCTTGCAGTACAACACCGTGCCGTTAGGCGACGTATCGAGGAAAATATCAGTGCCGAAGTTTACTACCGTTTCGGGAATATACACACTGTTTAACGTGGATTCGTTTGAATTGTGGATGTCTGCATAGGTGTACCAAAGTGCCTCATCCTTGATGCCGACAACCGTGTACGTTACGCCTGCGTGCTCCACTTCGCGCGGAATGACGACGTCCACGAGTTCGCGGCTGATGGTTACGTTGAGTTGCGCCGTATGATCGGAACTGTTCAACGAGTAGCGCAATCCGTCAATCGGAACCGCTTCCGTGCCGCTGTTATACACCATTTTAGTGGTATACTGTATATTTTCGTCCGGCAGCACTACTTCGGTTTCGGCTGCCTCGAAATAGGCAACTCCGCCGTTGACAAAGGCTTCGCCCAATTGCTGTACCGACGCAGGAATGTCTATCGACAGAAAATTGACCACGCCCTCAAAGGCCTGCTTGCCTATCGTTACGATACCGTCGGACAGGGTTATTCTTTCAACCAGGTTTCCGCAAAAGGCTCTTTCCGCAATTTCAGTAACGCGGAGGTCGGCAATAACTGCAGGCACGACAACGTTTTTATCTTCGCCTTTGTATTTGAAGACGGAAACGGTGTTGTTGTTCAAAACGGCGTAATCGTAATCTTCAAAGGATCCGATTTCTTTCACGTTCCACATGACGATTGCGTGTTCGGACTGGTAAGGAATCTCCTCGGTACACCAGCCCTCCTCAAAGCCCTGCGGCTTCTCGTATGCCTGACAACAAATAACAATGTTTAAGAATTCCCAGAAAGCGCCTCTTTCTATTTGCGTTACGCTTGCGGGTATGAATATGTATGACAACGAAGGCACGATCCCAACAG
>JAIEBL010000184.1 GCA_029069015.1 Clostridiales bacterium | reverse complement strand
GAAATATCTTCCTTAATAGCCTTGCTCGAAGCATTCGCCGCAAAGTCTACGCCCAATATGCCCACACCGCCGTACGGGTAGGCGACCTCAAAAGAACCATTTTTGCGAGGACGCTTGCGGTCTAGACGCGCCAAACATCTCTCGCCGTGCCGGTTAGCACGCCTTCGCGCCGTTTGGCGCGTCTATCTCCGCAATTTCACCTCGCAAAAACGCTACGCGCCCGAGCCGCGCCGATTTCAGTCTATATCGAGGCAAAGACGCGAAGGTGTAGTCGGTACTACTCCGAGCGGCTTTAACGAAGATAGGGGCAAAAGCGGCGTGGCTCAGGTGGTTCGCTTGGGGATCGCCTACCCGTGTGGCTAGACTCGCCATAAGCACCATGAGCATAAGTAACGGCATATAACGTTTCTTTCCGCTTTTTTAAAAAGTGACGAGTGGAAGAACATGATTATGAAAGCGAGTTATGCGCGCCCCCTCCGTCATCCCGAGGGAAACGGAGCGAAGCGGCGAGACGAGGGATCTGGCGAGCGGGAGCGAAGCGTAGTCTTTTTTGTCTTTCTAGCAAAAGCAGCGGGGCATAACAAAAAAGACTCCCGAAGAGTTTCGGAAGTCTTTTCTTGCTTTTCAGTAGGGAAGAGAAAGGAAGTTATTTACCGGCTTTAACCTTGTAGGTTTCCAAGCGGGCTTTTGCTTCTTCCTCGGCGCGGGCAAAGAGTTTAGCCGCCGCATCGGGGTTCTGCTTCTTCAAGCTTGCATAGCGGGTTTCGCCCGTGATGAACGCCTGATAGTCGCCCGTAGGATCTTTGCTGTCGAGCGTGAACGGATTCTTACCTTGCTCGGCAAGCGCGGGATTGTAGCGGTAAAGCTGCCAGTAACCGGCTTCGACCGCTTTCTTCTGCTCGGCTTGCCCGTTCGACATATCGATACCGTGGTTGATGCAGGTCGCGTACGCGATGATAAGGCTGGGGCCGGGATAAGCTTCCGCTTCGGCGATCGCCTTGAGCACTTGGCTCTGGTTTGCACCCATGGCGATCTGTGCGACGTAAACGTAGCCGTAGCTCATCGCCATCATGCCGAGGTCTTTCTTTTTGGTCTTTTTGCCCGCAGCCGCAAACTTGGCTACCGAGCCGGTGGGGGTGGACTTACTCGACTGACCGCCGGTGTTGGAGTACACTTCGGTATCCACGACGA
>JAIEBL010000183.1 GCA_029069015.1 Clostridiales bacterium | reverse complement strand
CCGCTTCGTCCACCGAAACGTCGTTCGGGTCGTACTCGCGGTAAATAAACATGATGATATCCGCGTCCTGTTCGATCGCACCCGACTCGCGCAGGTCGGACATCTGCGGCTTTTTGTTGGTGCGCTTTTCCACTTCACGCGACATTTGGCTCAGAAGCAAAATGGGCACGTTCAGTTCCTTAGCCGCGATCTTCATCGTACGGGTGATGGTCGACACTTCCTGCTGACGGCTCTCCACCCGCTCTCCGCTCGACATGAGCTGCAAGTAGTCTACCATTACGAGGTCAAGCCCCTTTTCCCGCTTTAACCGACGGCACTTGGAAAGAATCTCGATAGGCGTCGTAAGCGAGCTGTCGTCGATATAGATCTGCGCTTTGTCAAGCCGCGCCTTTGCGGCGGCGATAGCCTGCCAATCTTCGGCGGAAAGACGCCCGGAGCTCGCCTTACTCATATCCACGCGGGCCTCGGAACACAGCATACGCTTGGCAAGTTGCACGGCGGGCATTTCCAGACTGAACACGGCGCACTTATAGGGGTCGTCCTTCCCCGCCGCCGTTTTGCGGCTGGCGTGCATGGCGGCGTGCTCGATAAAGTTCATGCCGATACTCGTTTTGCCCTGTCCGGGACGCGCGGCAATCAGGATAAGGTCGGAAGGCTGGAAACCGTTTAAAATATTGTTCAGCCCCTTAAAGCCCGTTGGAATGCCTCTCCCTGCCGTGGGGTCTTTATACATTTCTTCCATGCGTCTGAGCGCTTCGCTGACGCTCGGCTGCACGGCTTTAAGCGAGCTTTTGTCGTTCTCTTCGGCGAGCGCGTAGATCTCGCGTTCGGCAAATGCAATGGCGTCGTCGTCGGGATCGCCCACGAACGCCACGTCGGTGATTTTCTGCGCCGACCCGATGAGCTTACGGAGCGTAGAAAGCTTTTTCACCAGCCCCACGTAGTGCTTATAGTTGGCAGCGCCGGGGACGGCGTTACTCAGATCGGCAAGGTAAGTAAGACCGCCGACCGATTCGAGCGCGCCCATCGTATCCAATTCCTGCGTAAGCGTCACGACGTCTACGGGAATATTCCGATGGTAAATCGCAACCATCGCCTCGAAAATCTTGGCATGCGCCTTGCTGTAAAAATCGCCCGGTTCGAGCGCCGAGGTGATATGCGTAGGCGCGTCGGCGTCTAAAAGGACGCAACCCAAAACCGCCTGCTCCGCCTCGTTGTTGTGCGGCAGAACGCGCGACTTTAAATTGGGATGATTGGGATCGATTTCTTTTTTGCGAATAGACGGCATAAAAACCTCCGTTGCGTACCCGTCCTTTCTATATATGTAAAAAGGGTAATACGGCTATTTTTTGAGCGCGTGGGCGCGTGCTTTTGCGCGCAGTTCCGCATTTAAAATCTTCTTTCTGATGCGAATGCTCTGCGGCGTAACTTCCAAAAGCTCGTCGTCGGCAATGAAGTCGAGCGACTGCTCCAAGCTCATCGTTTTGTGGGGCGTCAGGCGCAATGCGTCGTCGCTGCCCGCGGCGCGCATGTTCGTCATCTGCTTTTTCTTGCAGACGTTTACGACGATATCGTCGCCTTTGGGATTCTCGCCCACGACCATTCCTTCGTACACCTTCGTGCCCGCACCGATAAACAGCGGGCCGCGCTCCTGGGCGTTGTACAGCCCGTAGA
>JAIEBL010000182.1 GCA_029069015.1 Clostridiales bacterium | reverse complement strand
ATATACCTATTATATATCAAAAAGCGCATTTAATCAAGCACTTTGTCAAAAAAATTTGTATAATTGCGACTAAACATTAAAAATCATGCGTAAAAATATTGATAATTTCGGCAAAGTGGTGTATAATTAAAAAAAACGTCGAGGGGTACGCAGTGAAAGACATTTTAAACAACATTAAAAACGAATTGCTGCAGCGTCCCGTACAGTCGGCGGTAGACGTGGTTTTGTTCGCGTTTATCCTCTATGCGCTGTTTGTGTTCTTAAAGAAGAACGATGCGGTGCGACTCATTAAGTACGTTGCGTTGGTGCTGGTGGCTTCGGTGGTTTTGACGAGCAACCTGCTCAGTTTGCCGCTTCTGTCCCGTACGTTTACGTACGCGTTTTTGCTGATCATCATCGGCGTAGCCGCGCTTTTCCCGCAGGAGATGCGCAGAGGGCTTTGGAAGATTTCTTCGCCGCGTGATATGGCGGAGTCGTTCAATACGAACTATAATTGCAGCGACGAAGAGCTGGAAGCCGCAATCGGCGAAATCGTGCGCGCGTCGCTGAGCATGGCGAAAAAAGACGTGGGCGCGCTTATCGTCATCACGCCCGAATTTATTCCCGAACACATCGAGGAGAGCGGCACGAAGCTCGATGCCGTGATTTCGAACGGCTTGCTCGAATCTATTTTCAGCACGAAAGGTCCGCTTCACGACGGCGCGGTGCTCGTGCGCGGCAACCGTATTATGGCGGCGGGTTGCTTCCTTCCGCTGACGCAAAGCCTGGAAGTAGATAAAGAACTCGGCACGCGGCACAGAGCGGCGATCGGCGTGACCGAAACGATGAACGTACTGACCGTCATCGTATCGGAAGAAACGGGCGTTATTTCGGTAGCGCACCGCGGTGAACTGAAGCGGTACTACGACGCCGAGATGCTGACCGATACCTTGCAGGAATTCTACGGACTGAAAGCGATTGCGGGCGCGACGAAGAAAAAGCGCGGGAAAAAGCACGGCAACAAGCAAGCATAGGGGAGGCGCAACAATGAAAAAGAACGAAGAAAAGAAAGAGAACGGGTTCAAACGCTTCTTGAAAGCGGTGTTCGTGCATAACGCGGGACTTAAAGCGTTGGCAATCGTTTTGAGCGCGGCGCTTTGGGTGCTTGCCGTTGCGCTTGCATAAGGACAATTTTCCGCTTTTTGGCGTGCCCAAAAAGCTTGGCAAAAAGGCATGAAGGGGGAACACTTTCGACTGTGTTCCCCCTTTCAATACCCCCTCGCAACGACAAGGCTGCCGCCTTGACTGCTTATTATAAGT
>JAIEBL010000181.1 GCA_029069015.1 Clostridiales bacterium | reverse complement strand
CGGTAGGAGAGGCAAAAAGAATGTGCACGGCAGCAACGTATAAGACGAAAGGGTTTTATTTCGGGCGTACGCTCGATTATGAGTTTTCGTATGCCGAGGAAGTGACGGTGACGCCGCGCGCGTTTCCGCTGTCGTTGGGGAAAGCGGGCGAAATAGAGACGCACTATGCAATGATCGGTATGGCGTTCGTGCCCGACGGATATCCTCTCTATTACGACGCGGTCAACGAAAAAGGTCTTTGCATGGCGGGCTTGAATTTCGTTGGCAATGCTTATTACGGAAAAGAAGTGAGCGGCAAGACAAATCTTGCAACGTTTGATTTTATACCGTATATTCTCGGGAAATGCGCTTCCGTGAATGAGGCGCTCGTTGAGCTTGAGACGATCAACCTGACCGACACGCCGTATAACGACAAACTGCCCGTAGCGCAGCTCCATTGGATCATTGCGGATAAGGAAAGAGCGATCACGGTGGAATCCGTAAAAGAGGGCCTCAGAATTTACGAGAACCACGTGGGCGTTCTGACCAATAATCCGCCCTTTCCCATGCAGATGATGGCTCTCAATAATTATATGATGCTTTCTCCCTGCGAACCCAAGAATACGTTTTCGGATAAAATCGATCTGACGCGGTACAGTCGCGGCATGGGCGCGATCGGTCTTCCTGGTGACCTGTCGTCGGAATCACGCTTCGTGCGTGCCGCTTTCGTGGGGCGCAATTCCGTATCGGGCGATTCGGAAGAAGAGAGCGTCAATCAGTTCTTTCATATTTTAAACGCTGTGGAGCAACCGCGCGGTGCGTGTGTTCTCAGCGACCACGAGTACGAAATTACGATCTATACCTCTTGTTGCAGTGCGGATAAAGGTATTTACTATTATACGACGTACGAAAACCACGCCATAACCGCCGTCGATATGCACACCAAAAACTTAGACGGCGCAGCGCTTTACCGTTACCCCATAGAACGGCACGAGCGCATTACCATGCTGTAAAGGAAGCGGCGAGCGGATAAAAACACGAAACATAGGTCTGTAAGGAAAGAATCTTGCAGACCTTTTTTGTTACGCTTACGTCGGGCGCAAAGACTTGCATTTGTTCGGTTGCGGTGCTATACTGATAACAGTATGCAAGAGAAAAATCGAACAACGAAACCGCACACGCGCCCTTCGGCGGCGAGGGCGGGTAGCAGCAGTACGGTAAGACGCAGTGCGTCTACGAGCACGAGCGCTACGCGTAGAGTGACGAACGGGAGTATGGCGCATAAA
>JAIEBL010000180.1 GCA_029069015.1 Clostridiales bacterium | reverse complement strand
AACGATACGACGCTTACATTCGTCGGTAATCACGCGACGCGTAACTTCTACGCGGGTGCGGCAAACAGACTCGGTCACTTCTACGTCTTGGTGCGTATCGAAGATGCGGGCAATCCGAGCGATGACGGCATCTGGTTCCCGGTTGCTATTAAAGTAGACAGCACGGCGCCTATCTCGGCAAACCCTGTTATCGATGGCAAAGTAGGGGAAAGCTTCTACCTTTCGCCGCTTGGCGTAACGAGCACGGGTGGCACTACGTTTGCGGTAGGTAGCTATATCAAAGAGCAGGAAAGCGAGCTCGGTACGGACGCGCTTGCCGAAAACGGCACGGCGGACGAAACGAAAAAGGGCAAAGTCATTCCGCTTGCTACGAGCTACGACAACTATTCGTATGTAACCACGAGCAGAACGCTTAGCGGTATCACGGTTGAAAACGGTGGCGGTGCTGCCGCTACGATCGACGCAACGGCCGCAGGTGCGGCGACCAACGCGCAACGTATGCCGATTTTCCTCGGCAGAGACGCGGTGAACGGTTGGCTCTACGGGAACAATACGCCCGATGCAAGCGTTGCACACCAATACAGCGGCTTTAAACAGTTCTTTACGGTAGAAACCGTTAAACTGTATGCGTCTACCGCGGTTTTGGGCGGTTTGTCGGATGCCGACATTGCCACCCTTGTAGGTGCAGGCGTTATTAAGTTCACGGTAAAGGGCGGCAATCAGTACGTGGAATACACGGGCTTGAAGATTACGCTCAACAAGTGGACGAAGAACCTTTACCTCAGCATTATGGTGAACGTGTTCGACGCGAACGAGAGGTCGAGCAACATTCACGTTGCGGTCAAGGTACAAAACAGCGTGCTTACCTCGGCTAACGAACGCGGCGCGGCAAGCGGTAAAAAACCGTTCAACACCCGTGGCGAAGTTATGGGTTCTGCCGTTGCGGAAGCGCAAGCAGAGAACTCGGCACACGCTAAGGTATTCAAGTTCCGTATGCTCGTCGGGCAAACGCTTTATATCAGCCCGTACGATCTCTTCTACGAGAACGATACTTATGCGGTAAACGTCAATGGTAGCGATAAGGACAACGGTAAATACTTCAACACCGTGCCCGGCTCCGACGGCTATATCGACCTTATTCAGAATATTTACGCGGGCATAAACGTTTATGCGTCGGCGGATGCGACCACCGTTCCCACTGCGCTTCAATCGATTCAATTCGAAGACTTGCGGGTAGGGAATACGACGCCTACGGTTTCGGGTGTTTACTTCGGTAACGTAACGTATATCGCAAACCACAACCACGCAGGCCTTTCGGGTATCAACGGCAGCACCGACGGCAATTCTTCGCTCGGTGGCGGTTACTTCGCCGTTAAAGCGACGTCTAAATCTGGTAGCGGCTGCATTTCCTTCACCTACGAAGTCATCGGTTCTTCGGGCGATACGGTCAGCGCGACGGTTGAGATCTACGTGCTCAACTCGCTTCCCGTGATCCGCAGAGGGGCAGACGTCGTTACGGGTGACGGCGAGCTGGACGTTCCGCTTGTGTTCAACCTTACGGCGCAGACCAAGCTCGAATACGTCAACAGCTCCTCCCAAGAAACCAGACTCGGCTCGGGTATCTACAACATCAACAGCAACACGTACAACGTGCGCGAATTCAAGCTCACCGACCTCTTCAAGGACTTGGACGGCGACATCGTTAAGCTCGCCGACGGTACGGGTATCGAAGTCGGTACGAAGGATGTGAAAGGCAATTTCATTAAATTCGATAACGGCCTTGAAAACGTGTTTATTTTGGCGCAAATCGGTTCCGGTTCGAACAACCGTTTGGGCGACAATAACTGCATTATCTTGACGGGTCTTTCGAGTACGCAGGGCCTTCCCGGAGGCTTGTGGATTCGCTTGAGCGTAACCGATAACGCAATCGGTACGGGCAACGTTTACGTGCAATACTGCTTCCAGGTTGAAGTCTACAACTCCGTTCCCGAATATGCGGAACTGACGGGCGACAACATGATGGAGCTTGCACCGCTTGATTCGGCAGACGAGACCTCGCCCTTGATCAACACGTGGACGGTCGAATCGGACGACGCAACGGCGATCCGCAACAATCAGATCGATATCGACGGCATTGCCGTAACGAGCGTAGCGCGTCCGCTCTACATTGCAGCGAACGCCGACTCGATGGTATATCTCCAAAATTCCATCCAAAGCCAGGCGGGCAACAACGGCTATTCGTCGGCGGCTGCCAACTTTAAATACAACAGCACGCAGGTGCGTTATATCGCACGCGATCCCGACCAAGGGCAATCGCTGAGTCTGACGAGCCAGAACTTCATGGACGGCGCGATCGCCGACAGCACGAATGCACCCAACGTTAAAGTGGGGAACGGCTTCACGGGAGACAACAAAGACGCCGTCGTGCTCGTAAACGATTTCTACGGTATAACGGGAACTTCGCATCCGGGCGTTTCGGTAGGTACGTATTACGCGAACTACATCGTCCGCTTGCACTTCTTCGATAAGAGCGGCAACGAAATCACGCTTGACGGCGTAGGCGCGGATGCTACATCTCAGAAAGAAGTTGTAAACAAAATGTTCACGGCGACCAACTGGGTCATCGAGTTCAGCTTTACGTCTTCGTTCAAAACTAAGATGGTCGTTAAGCTTCGCCTTCGCGACAGCAATCTTGCGGTAACTCTTCCCGCGAATCCGGATCCGGACGTGGTAATGCAACCCGCTACGCAAGGCGGCTGGGCGAAGACCGACGTCGACGGCAACAGGATCAGCTACTCGGGCGTTCGTGAGCTCAACAATGACGGCACGGCGTTCGTAGCAAAAGCGGAAGTGACCGATTCGGCGCAGACCTTCGAATTTGCTGTCAACGTACGCGGCAAAGGTTTGATTAACAACTTCTCGCGTTGGAT
Organism: Clostridiales bacterium; assembly: GCA_029069015.1. Classification (GTDB taxonomy): domain Bacteria; phylum Bacillota; class Clostridia; order Christensenellales; family Pumilibacteraceae; genus Pumilibacter. The sequence continues at coordinate 7,946 of JAIEBL010000180.1, read as the reverse complement.
CACGAACGAAGAAGTTACGAATACGGGCAACGGTTCGAAGTACAGCTTGAACGGCGTCTGGACGGCGACCGCGAAAGACGGTACGACGCACTATCTGCATGAACAGGAAACCAATATCGACGGCACGAACGTCTTCCGCTACCGTACGGTAGAAGTAGGCGCGAGCAACACCGTTACGCTTCCCGTAAGCTACTTTGCTTGGGCTGCGGATACGACGACGGCGGCCAATGCCGGCAGTACGCAAGGCAACGTAGCCTGGTTCAATCTGTCTTCGGCAGGTACGGTGAACAGCTTCAATATCGGCAGTATCGATAATATTGCATCCTGCTTGTCCCTCTCCGACGGCTACAATACCTGGTCGGGCGCGATGGGCACGTATGCGCTTGCAAACAACCCGTACATCAGATTCGGTGTAAACGATGCCGGCTCTACGGCTATCACGTCGCCCTATCTGAGCACGCAGCGCTTCACGGTTACCGACGAAGGGACGTTCGTAATGCTCAAATCGGACGGTTCGAACGTTTACGTCGAAGACACGCACGGCATTACGCTTACCAAGAAAGACATCCGCAGCGTCGGCACGCTCACCCTTACGGTGAACATGGTGCCTTGGGCGTATAAAGAAGGTCGCTATGAGATCGACAGCAGCGACGCGGAAGATAAGTCGCAAAAGGTCATCGTTCCGATTTCGGTTGCCAACAATACACTCAGCTTAAACGAAACGACGATCACAAAAGATATTTCCGGCGCGAGCACCTCTTTGCGCGTTGCACTTTCCAACAACAATGCGGATTCGTTCCCGACGGGTACGGCAACGTTCAAGGGTACGACGGTAGACCAATACACGGCGAACAACAGTGTTATCGGTACGACCCGTTACCGCGAAGACCTGTACTTCATGGCGCATTCCATCAGCGGTAACTTCACCGAAGAAGAGCTTGCCTATATCACGGGTGGCGATGCCCTCAAAACCACGGGTGTAGACGGCAGACTTCTGAGCTACTTCGGCGTTACGACGCTTGCCGATGCGGTAGATTCGAGCACCAAATTGCTCTCGTCGTCCGCTTCGGTCAACAAAAAGTACAGCAACTACTTCACGGTATCGCCTTCCGGCGTAGACAGCCAGACCATCACAATCACGCCTGTTCGCAGCACGAAGTTCAATACTTCTGGTATGACGGCGGCGCAGATCGCTACGGCTGCGGAAGAACGCGGACTTTCCTACGACGCTGTTTCCGGTAAGATTTACTACGCACTCCGCTTGCTCGTATACGATAAGTTGTATATCGGTACGCTGAACAACAGCACGGCGTTCACGGAATCGTCGATCGACGTTGTAACCATCAATCTCACGATCGGCAACACGACGCCTACCATCCAGACGGCAAGCTTTACGGGTGACTTCACCGTAGCGGCGGGGCAGACGCTTCCTCGTAACGGGTTCAGCGGCGACAAAGCAACCGCGAACATCGCCGGCACCTACAAGCAACAATTGCGTCTTCTTACGCAAACGGTAGGCGAGTCGGTTGAATTCCGCTTTACGGACGTATTCACCGATGCCGACATGGTGGAAACCAAGCACGGTGGACAGAGCAGCTACATGTATAAGGAAGAAATCGAAGCGCTCAGCACGTCTACCGATGAAACGGAAAAACTCCAATACGATACCGCAGACTACCTGATGATCCACGATAAAACGAGCAGCAACGTTTTGGTCGACAAAGAGCATTCGGAGCTGAGAGTTCTCGTTCGGTTCATGACGGCAGACGGTCGCATTATCAGCGGCACGACGCCCGACAGAGATCCCAACGGTGCAGTCAGAGTAGAAGTCGGTAACGACTCGTTCAAGATCAGCGTTGACAAGCGCAGAAGCGATCTTAAATCGAGCAACGAAATCGCGGCGACCGTAATGGTTGCGTTCATGGATAGCGAGGGTGCGTTCGCACTTGCATTCTACGAAGTGCATATCGATAACCAAGCGCCTTACCTTACCGAATACGCGCAGGCCGTAAGCGAAATCGAAATGTACACCAACCAGTACTTCACGCTCTACACCACGCCGTATGCGTCGATCGATAACCGTCTCGGCTTCATCGACGGCACGGGCTCTACGACGGTCGGCACGTATCAGAACGGTGCTTACACCGGTACGTACTTCACGCAAATGCCCGAAGGCAGCAGCGCGCAGCCCAAAGCAAGCTTCGTGTACAACGAGAACCTCGAACACACGCAAATCGGTCAACCCGGCTATGCTTCCACTGCAGGTCCGGACGGCGCAAAGGATAACGCCGCAAGCCACGATCCCGACAACCTCGGCTACATGGCAATTGCACACGACGACACGCCTTGGTCGCTCCGTATCACGAACTACACGAGCTCGGTCAGCGATTCGTACATTAAAGTTACGCGTCAGAACTATGTGTATTGGGAAGGACAGCGTCAAGGTGTAACGCCTGCAAGCGAGCTTTCCGCAGCGCCTACGGCAATCATGTTCAAAGCAATGGGTGCTTGCAACAACGCGCAATTCTCCGTAACGCTCTATGACGGCAACGGCGGCAGATACGTGACCTACAACTTCCGTATCACGGTTAAGTCGACCGTACCCGAACCGATTGCACGCAGCACGAACCGTGCGGGCGTAGAACTCGGTAGCAGTCTTAAAGCGGCAGGTCTGATGCCCGTTGCGCCGACGACCGAAAACGCGGCGACGCACGAGCTCGATGCACGCTATGCAAATACGCTTTCCTTCGGCGACGTCGGCGGCTTCTCGACCGCAGACGGCAACAAGAAAGGCGAATACGTTCTTAAAATGTACGTTGGTCAGAAGCTCCAACTCAAGACGAGCGACTTTGCCTACGATATCGACTACCGCGACACCGATAAGATGTATCTCCTGAACCGTAACGGTAACAATCCGTTTACCGTTTTGGCGGCAGGGCAGACGGGCGATCCCGTTTCGACCTACTCTACGGCTTGCATCTTGCTTACGCCCGTATCGGCAGGCGGTGCACGCAGTACGGCGTTCACGATCGAAGCGACGAACTTCCACAACAACACGGGTGATGACGCAAGCAGAAAGTACGACACCGTAACGTTCTACATTTGTGATAACTCGGCTGCTGATTTGTCGAAGTCGGTTTGCGTAACGCTCAAAGTGTACGTCTTCCCGAACGAGATCACGCGCAAGACGAGCGGTACAAACGCTAAGTCCGACGTGCGTGTGCTCGGTATCACCGATTACTTAGAGCAAGAAGCGCCCACCGTTGTCAAGCTTGTTTCCACCTCTACGGCGGCAGAACAAGGTCTTATGATCGACGACGACGCCGAAGCGACGCAGACGCGTTATCAAGTCAAAGTGTATACCATGTTCGATCCGCAGGTGAAAGCGGGCGAAAGCGTTTCCACGATCGAGTTCAAGCCGAACGACAACAACCGCTATGCGACCTACGAAGAAGCCAACTTCAAGAAGTTGCGCGACGACGCAGGCAGCGCGTCCGATACGTCGGCGAACAGCAATGCGATTCTTTCGGCGAACGAAGTGGTTACGTACTCTGCCGGCGGCACGCTTACGATCGGTTCGGGCAGCGGACAAAAGATCCTTTCGCAGTATATCGAATCGATCACGTTCGCAAACAACGGCACCGTGATGCGCATTACGCCTAAGAAGGCAACCAACAATCTCTACGCTATCGACGGTTCCGGCACGGGCATCAAGCTCTTCATCAGCGTCCAGAAAGTTGTATCGCGCGGTTCGAACATCGACGACTACGGGCCTAAGTTCGCTTCCCGCACCGAGAACAACCCCGTCAAGGATACCTGCGACGTTGTGGCAAACGTGACGGTCGGCAACTCCGCGCCCATCGCGGTCGGCGATACCGCACGCAACTTCAACTACAAGGTAGACGGCTTGCCGTACCTTACGTTCGAAGGCGTGAAGGGCGAGAAGGTTACGTACCGTATGTGCGATCCCACCACGACGCGCGACGCTGCACTCTTTACCGATCCCGACGGCGACAACGTGATTTACGGTGGCATTGCGGTGACGCGTATGTATACCGTGGATATCGCCGAAAACGAAATCGACGAGAACCTCGATGCGATTGCGGATAACCGGAACGGTAAATCCATTACGTACAGAGAGCTTGGCAGAAGCGCGATCAATCCTACTTTCGTGAACGTTACGCTCGAAGATGGTACGTCGGCAGTCGAACTTACCATCACGATTCTCAACAAGATCGTACTTCCCGACGAAGCTAAGAAGTCGAGAACCGTTTACCTCGAAGTAGAAGTACGCGGCTATGACCTGCGGAGCACGGAATACGTGACCACCACGGTTACGCTCGGCATCCGCAACGACACGCCTACCTGGAAGTCGGAAGACAAAGTTGCCGACAAATACAAGTCGGTTGTCAGCCAGAACTCGTACGTACGTCACAGCGACGGCGGCGTTGATATGACGCTCACGCTTTGCAAGGACGATACGACGGGCCTAATCAGCAAAAACGGTACGGTTACGATTCCGCTCATCGACCTTCTCGACGATAAAGACTACGAGGCAGGGTCGACCCAAGAGTGGTTCGCGTTCCCGGCAGAAGATTTGTTGGACAGCACGCCTTCCGATCCGCTCTTGACGGAAATCAACCGCGAGCCTACAGCTACGATCGGTATCGACAGAACGGGCAAGAAGACCGTGATTACGTCGGCGAACGTTTCCGACAAAGCGGTACAATGCTTCCTGATTACGGTATCCGACACCTTAAACACCAATCTTAATATTTCGGTCAACTCCTACGAGCGCGGCACGCGCGTTACGGTGGCAATCATCCTCATGGATACCACGGGCGCTATGACGAGCACGCTCCGCCTTACGCTTGTAGTCGGCAACAGCACACCGATCGATAAGACGCGTACGGACGACGGCGTATCGAGCAATATCGTGCTCGCCGGCGGCAAAACGGGCAATGCGGATCTGAACGGTATGTTCGAAGCGACGACCTACTCGTTGTTCGACTTCGTAACCGACAATAACCCTAAGGATTGCACCAAGCTCGAAACGAATGCCGACGGTACGGAACGCGCACCCGAAGAGGCGCAGACCTATCTCCGCATAATGGATTACTTGGCGTCCACGCCCGTCTTTGATCCCGCAAGTGAACACGAAGACTATATCGTAGACGACATGATGGGCGGTCCTGTGTCGCAAGTGTCTTCCAAGCTTGTTGAATTCTTGCCGTATCAGCAGAAATTCACCATTGCGCCGCTTCCGAAACTGTACGGATCGCAAACGATTACGCTTCGTATTTCCGACATCGGTAATAGCAACGACACTGCAGCCAGTTCGACCATCGAACTCCGTTTGGATATTCAAGTAACCAAGAATCCCGACGATATGACGACCAACACCGTAAAAGTGTACTGGAAGCGTACCAAGGCGATCACGGCGAAAGAGTTGTTCGACGATCCGTCCACGACCGACCTCGACGAAAGCAAAGGCCTCATCGTTGAAAAGCTTTCGCTTGTCGATCCGGGCCAAGCGTCGATGGTGGAAATCGCCAACCCGAGAACGAACACGAAATCGACCGGCTCGCTTACCGCGACCAAAGCGCCTTTGCTTGCCGATCCGACCGCTACGTTCGGCGCGCCCACGATTCGCGGTGCACAACGCAGTGGCGATAGCACGATCAAAGTAAAAGCGACGGTTGTCGTCGGTTCGGATGCCGAAAACATCGCCGATAGCGCAACGCGGTACGACCGTGTGTTCGACGTAGTGGTTGCGGATAATCTCCAACCCAAGATGTTGCCCGGCTACGATCCGAAATGCAAGGAAGTTCACTATGTGAACAAAGCCGATTTCACTGATGCTGATGGTTCGATATTCCGCTTAAAGATTGACCAGCTCCTTTGGGACGAAGAACAAGATCCGATTCAGCTCGAATCCGCGAAGTCCAAGAAGAGCACGCTCATCGAAGTTACCGCCGATCGGCAGAACAACGAGCTCGTGTTCCACTTCAAGAGCAAAGGAACGTCGACCATTACGGTGCAGGCTTCGGATGCTGTAAGCACCTACAACTACACGTTCCTTATCGGCAATAACGATTTGCACGCGCCGAACTTCTTTGTGGCGATGATCTCCCGCATTCAAGACAACCCGCTCATCTACATCATTATTGCCCTTGCTATCATCCTTCTGCTCATCATTCTGATTGCGATTATCGCTACGGTACGCAAGAAGAAGAGAATGCGCGAAGAAATCGAAGCGTTGCTCGTTTCCGAAATGGAACTCGAAGAGCAAATGCTCAAACTCGCGGCAAGTCCGTCCCCGACGTACTACCAGAGTTACGGTTATTTGCCTCCTACGCAGAACGTGCAGCAACCCGGCTTCATGCTCGGTCAAGGTCAGTCTATGCAGCAGCCTAACCCGCAGGCAATCGGCCTCAACCCCGGTAGCCCCAACATGACTAACACCAACCCCGGTGTGCAGTCTGCGCCTAACCCGATCGACGACATGAGCGACGACGATCTGTAAGAGCACAACCATTTGATCCAACACAAAAACGCCTTGCATACATAATGCAAGGCGTTTTCTTATGTGCTGCAAGCGGTTAACCGTTGTATTTGATTCCAGGAGCATTTTTGTTTGCTGGCAAGGGCAAAAATGCGATGCCGACAAAAGGCATTGCATAATCAAGCGGGTAGGGGCAGATACTAATAAAAACGTATTTCGAGGTTATGTAGTTTTGAATGCCGTGATTTTGGCGGGCGGCTTCGGCAGCCGTCTGCAACCGCTTACCGACACCGTGCCCAAACCCCTTTTGCCCGTAGCAAACGTGCCCATGATGGATTACAGCTTGGCACATTTGTCGGCATTCGGCATTCGTAACGTTGTTTTGACGCTCGGCTACAAAGCCGAGCAGATTATAGAGTGGACGACGGGCTACCGTTCGCTCGTTTCGCATTTTCTGATAGAAGACGTGCCGCTTGGAACGGCCGGCGGGGTCAAGGCGGCGCAAAACTTCTTAGACGACCGTTTTATCGTCTTATCGGGTGACGCGCTGGAAAACGTCGATTTTGACGCCATGTTGCGTAATCACGTCCAAAGCGGTAAGCTTGCTACGATGGCGGTGACGCGCGTGGCCGATCCGCGTCAATTCGGCGTCGTAGAGTATGATGAAAGCGGGGTTGTGATCGCGCTTACCGAAAAACCCCCTAGCTTTACGGGAGACAGCGCAATGGTCAATTGCGGCGTATATATTTTGGAGCGGGCGGCACTGCGAAACGTACCGAACGGAATTCCTTTTGATTTTTCGCGCGACCTATTTCCGCAGTTTATCAAGGACGGGCAACTGGGTGTCTACGAGCACGACGGGTATTGGTCGGATCTCGGCACGCCGAACGCTTATTTCGACGCAAATTTCCGCGTATTGCGTGGCGGCTTCTTTGCGCCGCTTTTTAACCGTTACCGCGATATTTCGCACTTCTTCGGGCAAGAGAACCCCTCGCTTGTTTCTTATTCGGCGACCGTGACGGGGCATATCGAAGGGTGCATCGTCGCGCAGAATGCGTTCGTAGCGTCGGGGGCGTCGCTACATGAGTGCATCGTTTTGCCCGATGCGATCGCGGAGGGTAGACACAGCTGCGAGATCATCGGCGGTGACTTTGCGCTTTCCGTGCAATCGCTGCCGCCCCCGATAAAAACCCGAAATTTTGCGGGAATTCGCACAAATACCTAAAAAAATTTTGCAAATATCGCCTGTTTTATCTTGCTAAATATTGGCATTTCCTTTATAATAGAGAGGAACGGTAAAACATTATAAAAATTCAGCAGGAGGATATTTTGCAAAAACCGAATAGCAAAGAACCCGCTCTCAAAGTGCATTTCTTGGGGGGCGTGGGCGAGATCGGTAAAAATATGACCGCTCTCGAATTTGACGACGACATTATCGTTG
>JAIEBL010000018.1 GCA_029069015.1 Clostridiales bacterium | reverse complement strand
ATTTTTATAAAAAGTTATTATAATAGAAAATTTCATTTTAGCTTTTTCTTTCTCCAAATAATTGCAAGTTATTGTAAGACATATCATAGCATAAAGTGGTATACTTTGCAATACAAAAGCCAAATCTTGGAGGAATTATGCAATTTTTGACGAAATTTATCAGCTACCTGCAAGCTACGAAAAACCTGTCAGATAAAACGCTATCCGCATACAGCGGCGATCTGCGGCAGTTCTTCGCCTACGAAAACAATGTCCTGCAACCGGACGTCTGTTCATTCGTGTCTTATCTCAGTTCTGATCTGAAGCTGAAAGACACTTCCGTGCGGCGCAAAATCATCACGCTCAAAAGTTTTTACGCCTATCTTTTAGATACAGAAGTCATCGACCGCTCCCCTTTTGCAAAGCTCAAATTCCGTTTCAAGCAAGAACGCAAACTACCCAAAACGCTCGCTGTCAAAGACGTATCCAAAATTCTCAACTACTTCCCGGCTGTCCGATACGATCAACTTACGTCTTTTGCCAAATTTCAATTTACGCGCGATGCTGCGCTTATCGATCTTCTTATCAGCACGGGTATTCGGATCGGCGAAGCGGCAGCTATAACTTTGAACGATATCATCATTTCCGAACGTACCTTGCTGATCCACGGGAAAGGACGGAAGCAACGCCTTATTTACATATCCTCTCCTATTACCTGGAACCGCATAGTCACGCTCTTGAAAGAACGTAAGCTTGCAAACAGCAATCATCTCTTTGTAAACCGATACGGCAATCCCATCAGCATACACGGCATTGAATACGTTTACAAAAAATACTTAAAGAAGGCTAACATCGGCATTCATTCTACACCGCATTATTTGCGCCACACGTTTGCCACAAACCTACTTGCAAACGGCGCGGACCTTCGCTCCGTTCAAGAAATCCTCGGACACGCCAGCGTAGCCACAACGCAGATCTACACCGAAGTCACAACCCAACGCAAAAAGCAAGTACTGAACAAATTCAATTATAGAAACAAGCTATAATATGCCGCATGCATAAAAGAAATACCCAACTGCTCTGTTTTACGGATTCAGTTGGGTATCGCTTGACGGAGAGGGCAGTCCGTATTGCTCTGCGCAATCCGCCGACTTCGCGCAAAATGCGCTCGTCCGCTCGCTGAAAACAGTGCACTGCCCTGTTTTCTTTACGCTCGCACCCCCTCGGTGTTCGAATCCCGCCCTGCAATATAAAAGCACCCATACAGGGTACTTTTATATTGACGGAGCAGTAGTACCTACAACGAACATTCTATGCTTAATTGTAATCCAACGAATGCTGTTATAATTTACATTTGACAGACTTGCTTGTTTGTATAAGCCTTTTGCTGTCGTAGCAGCAATTGAATATTAATACGATACTTGACAAGAAATGTTATATACATAATCAAGGTTAGGGGTAGACTGCAATCCATAGCCTACAACTGCAATAAAATATCTCCCCGTTTGGGAAACTTGAAACTCAAATGTGGGACATGACGATAAGTCCGTGCCAAATGAATAGTTTACAAATTGACCACCCTCTAAAAGTGCGCCCATGCTACCGGCGATTCGAATACTTACATATGCGCTCATTCTCATATATTGAGTTGATGTGTTAATCTTGTAAGTTACATATGGCTCGGCATCAATAAAAAAGTAATTTGCCTTATAATAGCTTACCTTTGCATTCTTTATATTGTAGTATTCCAATGAATAATAGTATTCGTCATCCCATATCTTATCGGATTTCTTAACAAGCCACCGAGCATAAAGAGTTTGAGATGATAATGATTGCCACTGAAATATGCCTGTACCGTTAGCGTTGGTATATTTTACTGTCTTACCACTTGGAGAATCATACCATCCGGCAAATTCATAATTTTCTTTTTGAGGAACTGGTAACTTAATTATCGTGCCATATTCAACAATAGCATATGATATCTTTCCGCCATCGTCAAGAGTAATGCGAATATCATTTCCTTTGTAGACAGGACGCAGACACGTATCTTTTGTCGGTAGGTAAGGATAGTTGATTATATCTCTCTCAAAACCTGTTGTGCTCCAACCTAAAAAAGTGTAGCCTACTAATTGATCCGGCATTTTGTTTTGTTCAATGCTTTTACCAATAGTTACACGATCAGAAGCAATTACGTCGCCGTCTTTGTCATGATAGTATATTCTATATGTATTATCGTTTTTTCTTTTAACAGTGCCGGAAATCGCCGATACTTTACTCCATTCGTCAATGGTGCCATCCAATTTGTTATGGATAGTTACTAATGAGATGTACGTATCCCCCTTCGATTCTATGTCTTTTGTCGAGCCGTCAATTGTAATGGTGCAATCTTCAAAAATTAAACCGTTTTCGCTTGGTCTTATGAAAATACTATACCATACTCGCGAGAAATGCGGTACGCCGCCAAAATAGCCCTCATCGACAATATCATACTCACAATCTACTGTTAAATAATGCATATAATTATGCATCGTTAATTTTTCGGTAAAATATTCGGGCTGATTTTCAAAATTATCGGGCTGATTTTCTTTGGAGCTACCTGTTGTGCCCCCGTCAATGTTGCACGCATTTAATAGTCCTAATGTAAGAACTAAAAGAATTGTACTTAAAATCGCATTCGTTTTCTTCATAAAAGCCTCTGTAAAATAAAAAGTGCGCCAGCCGAAGCCAACGCACGAAAAACGCAAACTCCGACTGTCGCCAAACAATAACTATGCTGCACGGGTATGCTCCAATACACGCATAAAAGAATTTGCATTTTTACCGAATTCAAATTGCGCGATTGAAACCAAGTTTCTATGAAATTAAAAAATACCCTTGCTCCTAATCAGGGGATAGCTATTGTTTGGCATAGTTAGTATAGCATATTCGAAAATAAAAATCAATGCTTTTCAAAGGCAATTTATGAAACGGCATTATTGTTTGTAATTCAAATCATTGACACAATGATACCGTCAACCTTTTTCTATTCAACCCCCATTCTATTGTATATTTTCACCTTACACACTTGAAGTGTGTAAAATGCTTAATCTCTTTTTTTCGTAGATTTGAAACACAATAAGATAAAACACATTCACGACGTTCGATGGTCGATACAATTCCAAACATAAGCAAAACCGCGCCAAAACATAAGAAAATCGGTCTAAACGTCGCAAGACTTTTAGACCGATTGACCTGGCGGAGAGGGCGGGATTCGAACCCGCGGTACGCGATTAGCGTACGCACGCTTTCCAAGCGTGTGCCTTCGACCACTCAACCACCTCTCCACGGTACGAGCGCTCTACAACGTGACTTATTGTAGCATAAAGCGAAGTAAAAAGCAAACGTTTTCACGACTTTGCGTGAAAAAAGCAATGCGGGCGCATTTGTGCATTCGCGTCGCTTTTGCATTACGCCATACGATCTATTTCAACAAATCCTTCAGCGTCTTCATCAGCTTGTCGATCTCGATCGGTTTGGCCGCAAACCCGTTCATGCCGGCATCCATTGCCGCCTTCCGGTCCTCCTCAAAGGCATTGGCAGTCATTGCCACAATGGGCGTTGCCGCCTTTGCGCGATTTTTCAGCGCACGAATAGCGCTAGTTGCCTGATAGCCGTTCATAACAGGCATTTGAACGTCCATAAGGATCAGATCGTACGTGCCTGCGGGCATCTTCTTCATGCGCTCCACCGCTACGCTGCCGTCATCCGCCGTATCCACGGTGAACCCGACGTCTTCCAAGATCGTCTGCGCGATCTCCTGATTCAGCTCGTTGTCTTCCACAAGGAGAAGCTTCTTTCCGTCAAAACGCTGTTCGGCCCGATCCGTTTCGTCTGCGCTTTCCTGCCCCGACGGCTGCGACGAAGCGGTACTGTCGGCGACCCGAAAACGAAAGTTTACCGTAAACTCCGAACCCTTTCCTTGCTCGCTGTCCACCGTGATTGTGCCGCCCATCATGTCCACGATGTTTTTGGTGATGGCAAGCCCCAGACCTGTTCCCTGAATACCGCTTACGGTGGAAGTCTGTTCCCGCTCGAAAGGCTCGAAAACGTGTTGTAAGAATTCTCGGCTCATTCCTATACCGGTATCTTTGACGCAGAACGTATAGGGCGCATAGCCCTCCGTAGCGTCGGCCGTCTGAACAACGCGGACGCTGACCGACCCGCCCGACTTCGTATATTTCACGGCATTGCTCAGAAGATTCAAAAGCACCTGATTGAGGCGAAGCTTATCGCAGATAACCGTTTCATTTGTCACGCCCTGCGCATCGATGCGGAGATCCAGTTGCTTCGCTTTTACGTCCGCCTGGGCGATGGTTTCCAGATCGCGCAGAACCTCGGGAAGGCTGACCTCTTTCTCCTCTATCTTGACTTTGCCGCTCTCGATCCGGCTCATATCCAGCACGTCGTTTATCAGACTGAGCAAGTGATTGCCCGAAGTCATGATCTTCCCTAAGTAGTCCCGTATCTTCTCCTTGTTGTCGATATGGGCAGTCGCCAAAGACGTAAACCCGATAATGGCGTTCATCGGCGTACGGATATCGTGCGACATACTGTTGAGGAAAGTGGTCTTGGCTTTGTTGGCATACTGCGCCTGCGCGAGCGCTTCCGACAGAACGTTCTTCTGCTCCTGCTCCTTGCGGATCATCTCGTCGATATTGCGGAATCCCATAAGGATAAAGTCGCCGCGAGCGTGCGTATTGTCTGCGATTTTCAAAAACGTATATTGAACGTGATGGACTTTTCCGTCATCCACTATGCGGTAGCTTCCCTGATACGTATCGTCTGCGCTGAGCTTCTCGCGTATGTTCTCCAACGAAAGAGCTCGTATCAGCTCTTCCCGCTCATCGGGATGCACACGGCTGCGAATATAATTTTCAATAAAGTCTGCATACGCGTACGTCTCTGCCGCCTTCTTTTTCAGTTCTTCGGTCGCATAGCCTTCAAGCTTAATGGTTCGGGCGGTCCCTTGCTCTTCGTCAACGGCAAAAACGTTTGTATAGTCACGACTCAACGCTTCCACAATAGCAAACTGTTCTTCCATCTTCTTGTTGGACTGCTCCGTTGCATACAAAAGCTTTCGACTCCACCGCCCGCGCAAATAAAGTGCTAAGATTACGCCTACGGCAAGGGCGAGTATAAAAAATACGGTAAACGGTATCCATGGATGCGCTTTAATATACTGCCAAAAACTTACGTCCCCTTCGTTTATCGTGATGGTATAGGACGTGTAGTTGGACGCAAGTTGATTGAGCGTATCCTCGGATATCTGCTTAATGCATTTGTTCAGTATGGTAACGAGCTCATGATCCGTGTTTTCGCTGACGTGCATGCTGAAGCTTGTGCTCATCCCGTTCATCATACTGTAATATACGGAATTGGTGGTGTCGTGGTTTACGAACAATTGAGCCGAATAAGCATATACGTAAGCAACGTCCGCCTGCTTGTCCAGTACGGCGCGCATAGCTGCCTCCCCCGTGGGATAGCGTACAACGGTAAACGCGGCTTCATACCCTTTTAAAAAGTCACGGACAAGCGCCTCGCCCTGGGAATCGGAAACGGCGACCACCTTTATATCGCCCTTGTGGTCATTTCTGATCACTCTTGCCATACTCGCCGTCATATAGTTTCCTGTATTGAAACCACGCCGTCCCGGGTTCTCTTTATGGGCATCCGCGCCGATACAGTCGATCACTACGGTTACCCCGTTTGTGTCCGAAAGATTCTGATAATCGTCTTTGTTCTGCGGAACGACGAGCGTATACGGTAGCGCGTCGGGCATTTCATAAGGCAGCTCTTCCCGCTTCATTACGTCGGCAACAAGTTTCATGACCTCGGCAAAATAATCGGGCAAAATGCCTTTCAGCTCTCCGTCCTCCGTGTAGGAATAAGGTGTTCTGTCGCCGAGCGCCGTCGCGGTGATGGGTTCCCCCTGCGAAACCACCCGACGGATATAGTCTTTCTCGCGCTCGGTAAAGGATAATGCCGAAGAGTATACCGGACCGTAGTACCGATAAAACAGTTCGTTCTGCCAATCGCCCTCATTGATATCCATCTGCTCGATCGCGTAGTTTATCTCGTCAAGCAACCACTCGTCTTCTTCTCGGACGATCGCGTAAAAGTCGTCCTCGTCGATCACGTCCAGCGTCTTTTCGTTTTCCGCCTTTCTGAGATTGCTGGAAAGGATCGCGTCGATCTCCTTCTTCTGCAAAGCGATAGCAAGTTTATCCGCCGTATCGAATACAGGCGTATAGTCAAAGCCCATTTCATCCGCAAATGCAAAAAAGGCATCGTTTTGGCTACTGTCCGTTACCAGCCCCACGCGCATGCCGTCATAGTCCTCGTATTTTCCGCGACTGTACCGCATATCGTCGACGCGTACCGATAAAATCGTTTTTCTTCTGCCGATGGGCTGCGAAAAAGCGTACTTGTCTTCCCGCTCCTGTGTCCAGCTGGCGGAAGTCACCACGTCGATTTTGTGC
>JAIEBL010000179.1 GCA_029069015.1 Clostridiales bacterium | reverse complement strand
TTACGGTTGGTGTTCTTTGGGCGTTGTGGGGCGCGGCGGTGGCGGTCGTGCTTTCGGGCGGCGGGGCGGCAATCGGCGTAGGGCGCGCAGGGCAAGCGAGCGCAGGGCTACTTAGCAAAGACCCGTCTAAGTTCGGTAGCGTGATTGTGTTGCAGCTGCTTCCCGCAACGCAAGGGTTGTACGGCTTTGTTATCGGCTTTATGGTGCTGTTGAGAGTCGGCGTTATGGGCACGCCCATTGCGCTTACCAAGGCGGCGGGCATAAGCTTCTTCGTGCTTTGCTTGCCGATGGCGATCGTCGGCTTCGGTTCGGCGATTTTGCAGGGCATGGTTGCCATAGGGGGTATCAACCTCGTCGGTAAGCAGGAAAAGCAACTGGGACGCGCGATCCCGATGGCGGCTCTGGTGGAAATCTTCGCCATTTTCGCTTTCATTATTTCTTTCTTCGGTGTAATGTTCTTGTCCGTAAAATAGGATAGGGTAGGCGTTAATACACGATCAACTTGACTTTATAAGGCGGCGCGGTGCTGTCGTATAAAGGAAGGGGAATGGATATGGACGGTAAAGAGGCAATCATAGCCGAAATAATCCAAAAAGCGGAAGACGCGGCGGCGGCGCTCATTCGTGATGCGAGCGCCGAACGCGACGCGGAATTGGAAAAGACGCGTAACGAGCAAATACGCAAACGGGACGCGGCGGTTGCGGCGGCCAATAAAGCGGCGAGCGAAACGGTGGAGCGCGGCAAGTCTTTGTGTGCGCTGGAGGCGCGCAAAACGATGCTTGCGGCAAAGCAGCAACTGATCGATCGCGCGTACAAAGAGGCGGAACGCAAAATCCTGAATATGACCGATCCCGTATATCGGGAGTTTATCGGCGATCTTATCGTAAAGTACGCCGAAGACGGCGACCGCGTGGTGGTTGCCGAGCGTGACGTGCGGCGTCTGCACGCCGACTTTATTGCCGAGCTTGCGCAAAAAGCGGGCAAAACGATTACGCTCTCGGAGCAGACGCATAGCGGCAACGGCGGCGTGATTTTGACGGGAAAACAGGTGGATAAAAATCTGACGCTTGACGCACTCTTACACGAACTGCGGCAAAAGACGCAAGGTCAGGCGGCAAATCGCCTGTTTAAAGGAATCTAGAAAGCAGCATGATCACCACCAAGATATATGCAAATGCCGTAGCTAAGTATAACGAGGGCAAGCTTCTCGGCGAAGAATTTTTGCGAAGATTAGCGGACGCCGAGTTTTCGGACGCCGTCAGGCTTTTGTGCGAAAAAGGATACGGCGGCGGTGCGGCAGACGAAAAGAGTTACGATGCCGACGCGTTTATTTCGCGGGAAACGGCGGCGCTGCTTTCGTATGCGGTAACCGACGCGCCCAACGAGTATCTTTCGCGTGTGCTCACCAATCCGTTTTTGTACGGCAACGCAAAGGCGTATTATAAAGCGCGCTATACGGGTGGAAATGCCGCCGTCTATGAAATGGACGACGAAGCGGTGCGAAAAGGCATAGAGAGCCGCGAATACGTTTCGCTTCCGCCTTTTATGGCAGACGCGCTTGCGGAGTTGGACGCTACGTTCGAGAACGAAGAGCCCAACCCCAAAACGATCGACGCTTTGCTTACGAACGCCTGCTATCGGGATAGTCTGTACTGTGCCAAAAAGAGCAGGCAGCGTAAACTCGTTTTGTACGTCGGCGTAAAAATCGATCTTATGAACCTGCTGTCGGTTTTGCGCGCGCGTGCATTGCAAGCGTCTTGGGAAAGCGTATCGCCGCTTATTATCGAGGGCGGCAAACGCCTTAAACCCGAGGCTTTGCAAGAGTTGTTTGCGGGTGACGACTCGGTCGTTCCCGAAAGCTATGAATCGCTGATCCATGCGAGCGGAAATCTTCCGCAGGCGGAAGCGATCGCCGACGATATCACGGCGTCCGTTTTTGCCGCCGATTGCGAAAACATGCAATCGTACGCGCCGTTCATTCATTATTTTACGGCGCAATTATCCGAGTACCGCGCGGTAAAAACGATTTTGGTTTGTCTGAAAAACAATGCGCGCGATGAGATTGCGGCACGCTTGCGTCGGAGCTGATACGATGCGGACGCGAAACGGAGGAATGGCATGAAAAGCGGAAAAATAGCCGTGCTGGGCGATAAAGACAGCGTGCTTGCCTTTAAAGCGGTGGGCGCAGACGCGTTCCATGCGGGCAATGCGTTTGAAGCAAACGACGTGCTCCGCCGCATAAAAGACGAGTACACCGTTATCTTTATCACCGAGGATCTGGCGAGCAAAATCGAAGACACGCTCGGAAAGCTCAAAAGCCGCGCCTATCCGATCGTCATTCCCATCCCGGGGCAAAACGGGTCGGACGGCTTCGGCATGAAGGGTGTGCGCAGCGACGTCGAAAAAGCCGTTGGTGCGGATATATTGTTTAACGACTAAATCGGTCACGCGTAAAAGAAGGTTATAACGCCGAAAAAGCGCGAGGTGAAGGCGCGTTCGTTTTCGGTGCGAGAGGGAACAACATGAAAGGAAGAATTGTAAAGGTTTCGGGTCCGCTGATCGTGGCGGAGAATATGCAGGACGTCAAAATGTACGACGTCGTGCGCGTTTCCGAAAAGCGTCTGATCGGCGAAGTTATCGAGCTTCGCGGCGATCTCGCTTCCATTCAGGTATACGAAGAAACGAGCATGCTCGGCCCCGGCGAAGAGGTGGTTTCCACCAACGCGCCGCTTTCGGTCGAACTCGGCCCCGGACTTATCGAGGGTATTTTCGACGGTATACAGCGTCCGCTTTCCGCGCTCGTCAAGCAGAGCGGCGACCGTATCGGGCGGGGCATCGAGGTGTCTGCCGTCAGCCACGAAAAGAAATGGAATTTCGTGCCTGTCAAGAAAACGGGCGACACGGTCACGGCGGGCGACATTATCGGTACGGTACAGGAAAACGAGGTCATAGAGCACCGTATCATGATTCCGTACGGCATCAGCGGTAAAATTGTGCAGATCGACGGCGGGGAAAAGACGGTTGACGACGTCGTTGCCGCCGTAGAAGACCAAAGCGGCAAAAAGCACTTCGTCACCATGCTCCAAAAGTGGCCCGTGCGGCGGGGTAGACCGTATAAAGAAAAGATTGCGCCGAGTGAGCCGATGATCACGGGGCAGCGCGTCATCGATACGCTGTTTCCCATTGCGCGCGGCGGTGTGGCGGCAGTCCCCGGCCCGTTCGGCAGCGGTAAAACGGTCGTGCAGCACCAGCTTGCAAAGTGGGCGGACGCCGATATTATCGTCTACGTAGGGTGCGGCGAACGTGGCAACGAAATGACCGACGTTCTCAACGAATTTCCCGAGTTGACCGACCCCAAGACAGGGCAACCACTCATGAAGCGTACCGTCTTGATCGCAAATACGTCGGATATGCCCGTTGCGGCGCGCGAAGCGAGCATTTATACGGGCATCACGATTGCCGAATATTTCCGCGATATGGGTTATAACGTGGCAATCATGGCGGACTCCACTTCGCGTTGGGCGGAAGCCTTGCGCGAAATGAGCGGCCGATTGGAAGAAATGCCGGGCGAGGAAGGCTATCCCGCATACTTAGGCAGCCGCCTTGCCGAGTTCTACGAGCGTGCGGGTATTGTAAAACTCTTAGGAAGCGACGGACGCGTCGGATCGGTTTCCGCCATCGGCGCAGTATCCCCTCCGGGCGGCGATATGTCCGAACCCGTAAGCCAGGCAACGCTTCGTATCGTAAAAGTGTATTGGGGACTTTCGTCCGCGCTTGCGTATAAGCGGCACTTTCCCGCAATCGATTGGCTCGTCAGCTATTCGCTGTACAGCGACCGTCTTGCGCAGTGGTACAGCGAAAACGTAGCGGCGGACTGCAACGCGTACCGCTCGGCGGCCATGCGTATTTTGCAGGAAGAAGCGCAACTTAACGAAATCGTGCAGCTTGTAGGTATCGACGCGCTTTCCCCGCGCGACAGACT
>JAIEBL010000178.1 GCA_029069015.1 Clostridiales bacterium | reverse complement strand
ATGACTACGCTCGCTCTGCTTGCTGGATTCCTCGGCGTGCCTTCGGCACTATACTACTTCGCTTCGCTCCGTGGCGTTCGCGCTCCGCGCTCGGCTGAGCGGAATGACAGAGGGGTGGTGGACTGCTGATGCCTTTTCGAATCAACCGCTTCGCTCGGGGTGACGAAAGAGGAATGATGTTTAAAGCGGGGGCTTCCTTGTCTCATTAAAAAGCAGCGGTTGTTTTACCGCTGCTTTTATACTGATTCTTTACGTTTTTTTGTGCTTCGAGATTTACATCGTCTCTTTTACGCGTTGCAGGAGCATGGCGCGTTCGTCGGTCTTGATTTTTCCGATGTAGGTCATCATGAGGGCGGAGAGCTTGCGGCTCATTTCCACGCGCTTGCTCGGGTTCTTTTTCAGGATCTCGATAAAGAGGCGTTCCAAAACTTCTTTCATAAAAGGACCGTACTCGATGCGCTCGTTCTTTACGAGGCATTTGAGATATTCTTCCGCCGTTTCGGTTTTATTGGCAACGAGTGCGTCGACAAGCAAAGAGAACGTCGTTCCTTTGTCGGCGGCAGGGGAATAAGAGAAGACCGCTTTACGGACTTGGGGCAGTTCGAGCAAGGCTTTTACGGTGCGTTGCGCGTTCTTTTCGTAGAAGAGCGCAAAAACGGTATCGCCGAGTAAGCGCCCCGCATCTTCCGAATCGGCGAGTTCTTGTTCATACGCCGAGCAAACATAGTCCCACGTGTCGAGCGCGAGGGGATAGTCAAGTTGCAAGAGCGACGCAAAATGCTTTTTAGCGGCTTTCTCGTCTAAGAGTCCGTCTTGCACGTACTGTTCGAAAATCTGCATGTATTTGAATTGTTTGGCGTTCACGAAGGGTTCTCCTTTCTCTACCTTTATTATATTTCTGCAAGCGAATAAATCTACTCTGTATTATAAGATAAACGCAGTAAAAATCAAAGATTTTTATCATGCGCTTTGCGCCTGTTTTGCTATCGCAAAATACGTTAATCTTGCGAATACGGCGTGGCAATGCCCTTGCGAGCAAGCATTTCCACTTGTATTATAGCATTTTTTCGGTTTTTTGCAAGTCTTTTATGGCGAAAAAGCGCACAAAAAAGGGAATAAACCGCAAAAAGCTCCGCAATTCCGCTTGGACGGGCTTTTTTGGCGTTTATGGCGGCAAGCGTCGCGGCGTTTTTTGTGTGCCTGCCCGCATGTTATTTATAAATACATTGACATTCGCCGTATACGGTGGTATACTTAAAAGAGCGGTGTTTGTCACCTTAAAATTCGGATAAGAGAGGGCAAAAAAGATGAGAAGAACCAAAATCGTTTGTACGCTTGGACCGGCAACCGATAATTATGCCACCATTAAAAACCTGATCAAGGCAGGCATGAACGTGGCGCGCATCAACATGTCGCACGGCGATTATGCGCAGCACGCAGAGCGCATCGCAATGGTCTCGCGCGCCCCCAAACAAATGAACAGAGCCGTAGAGTATAT
>JAIEBL010000177.1 GCA_029069015.1 Clostridiales bacterium | reverse complement strand
ATTTTGTCGAAAGAATCTTTATAAAAATACTAGCGTATATTGAAGAAACGCTCGTTTGGCGTCCGGTCCGTTATGCGCTTACCAATTTTTGATAAACTCGTCTACAAGATCGAAGTACCCGATTTTGGCAACGTTGCGGTCACTCAATAAGTCCACGCTGCAAACGGGTTCGCCGCTCGCCGTTTTGACTGTGAGCCGACCGACGACCTCCCCTTTTTGCACGGGTGCTTTTAAGGGCAGACACTCTACGGCATAAGTATAGTCGTGCTTATCTCCCTTTTTTCCGAAGACGCATTTATCTTCCGCAGGATATGCGCAAACGCCGCTTTCTTTACCGCCGTTGACGCTGACCGTCTGCTCGATCGGTTTTTCTTTGCAGACCACTTGCGTCGTTTCATAATTGGAAAAACCGTAATTGAAGAGCGCGGCGTTTTGCGCATTGCGCACCTTCGAGCTTTCCGCGCCGCAGACTACGCTGATAAGACGCGTGTTTCCGCGTTTGGCGGTCGCCGAAAGACAGTATTTTGCTTCGTTGGTAAAGCCCGTTTTGCCACCGTCGCACCCTTCGTAAGCGCGAATCAGTTTGTTTGTGTTGGAAAGCTGCGTAACCCGTCCGCCGGGGTGCACGAAATCAAACATCCAAATTTTGGAATAGTCGAAGAACTTGCTGTGCGATAGAAGTTCGCGTGTCATGATTGCCACATCGGCGGCTGAGCAGTATTGATCGGCAGACGGAAGCCCCGTACAGTTGGCAAAGAGCGTGTCGTTCATGCCGAGCGCCTTTGCCTTTTCATTCATTTTTTGTACAAACGCTTCTACCGTGCCCCCGATATGCTCGGCAAGCGCTACGCAGGAATCGTTGGCGGATCCAACGACGATGCTTTTGATCAGCTCGTTTACCCGGTAATCGCTGTTTGCATCCAAGAAGGCTTGAGAGCCGCCCATCGAAGCGGCGTTTTGGCTTGCGCGAACGGTATCGTCTACCGCCAGCCTTCCCCCGTCGATTTCTTCAAAGGTCAGCAGCAGTGTCATGATTTTGACCATGCTGGCAATGGGTAGCCTGTCTTTCTCATTTTGCGAGAACACGACCGTGCCGGTGTCGTAGTCCATCAGAACGGCGGCGTGCGCTTTTACGGTAAACGGCTGTGCGGCTACCTCCGCATTTGCGTTTAACCGCAATCCGACCGCCGAGATTCCGATCAAAAGCGCCGTGAGTGCTATAGCGAGTCTTTTCATAGAGTTTTTTCCTCCGTGTGTTTAATCTGTTATTATCCTTAGCATGTTTTTTCTTCTATAAAATTATTCCGAGCGTTAAGAAATAGCTTATAAAAACCTGCAATATCAGTAGTATGCCAAGCATAACACCGAAAACAAGGCTTTGTTGCAACAAAATTATATAGCTGCTTTTAAAGTTGCAACCGTAACGGCGGGCGTCACAGCTACGGTTGATCGCTATTGCGACGAGTGCGCAAAAAAGGCAGGTGACGATTAAATAAAAAGGAATCATGCAAAGAATCACGTACGGTAAGACGGTAAGCTTTAAATAGGCTATGTACAAACTCAAGTTGAGTGCAAATATATAGGAACGCAAAAACAGCAAAAACAGTCCAAGGTATGCCGTAATGAAATGTACGGCGGAAAATGTAAAAAGAGCTAAGAGCATTACGTGAACAAGTAACGTGATAAAAAAGTAGCTGAACACGCTCTTGCGCCCGATAATGAAAAGAAATTCCGTGTGGCGGTGACCGTGCAGGTAGTCCCCCACGTCGCTGACGGAAAAGCCGCTTTTGATGCCGATGATGATTGCAACAACGTTTACGAGTAACATCAATAGCAGCTTTATGCGGTTTTGCCGTATAAAGTCGCGGATATCGTAAAGCAAATTGTATGCGTTGATTCTGACCATACTCTAATCATATTGCATAATTTGCCCGAATATGACAAATTTCGTCGCGCTTAACCGATCAGTTTCCGATCATCCAATCGGCGTAGATCCCATAGCCTTTCGTGGGGTCGGATACGAAAACGTGGGTCACGGCACCGATGAGCTTGCCGTTTTGCAGTATGGGACTGCCGCTCATGCCTTGCACGATGCCGCCCGTTTTTTCAATCAGCCGTTTGTCCACTACGCGCAAAATCATGCTTTTGTCGGCAACGCTGTTTTGCGAAACCGCTTTAATGATTTCCACGTCGTATTCTTCGGGCGTATCCCCTACCGTAGTAATGATTTTCGCTTTGCCTACCGATACGCTTTTACGATCGGCTACTTCTATCTCTCTGCCGCTTTTAAAGGCTTCCGAATTGCCGTATACGCCGCTTTTGCAATTTTTATACAGCGTGCCGCACGGGAGCGCACTCGAAAAAGCTCCTTTCAGCTCTCCTGCCTGGCCGCGCATCCCCTTGACGCAGCCTAAGATTTTGCAGGTATAGCAATGCCCTGTCTTGCACGGCACTACCGCGCCGTTTGCCAGATTGATCGGGTGTCCCAAACAGCCGAACGAGCCGTCTTTTTTTACGTAGGTGACCGTGCCGACGCCCGCAACGTCCTCTTTGATTTGCAGACCTAACCGCTTTTCACCCGTAATATCTTCGAGTACCAGAGGCGTTTCCAAAGTGAGTAAAGCGGCCCCACGCCGCACTTTTACGGTTGCTGAAAGTGTTTTCGCTTCTTTGAGCGCGCTGTGCACGTCTTCCACGGTGTTGATTTCCGCACCGTTCATATTCTCAATAATATCACCCTCTCTAAGCGTAGTGGATACGATGACCCGCCCCACTTCTGTTTCTACGGGCGCTGTGCCGACCACAATTACGCCTTGCGGCTTGATGATAAGCCCGACGGGAAATCCCCCGAGCAGTACGGTGCGCGTTTCATCCGCAGACGTATTGACCGTACCCGTCGGCATACAATGAACGGCGAAAAGAATCAGAAAGCAAAGTGCAATAAAAAAATACCGATTGCGGCGAAAACTTGTATTCATATTGTTTAGTGTGCCGAACCGTATATGTGAATATGCAAAAAAAGCCTATCGAAAATTGAATTTCGTTAAGCTTTTTCCGTTCTTTCAATTCTTTGAAAAGGATTATTCCAATGCGTTTTTAAAGGTATTGCACCAATTCTTCATATTTCTTGCGTTCGCGTCCGATTCGTCGCTGATGCCCTTGCTGCCGGAAAGTCGGGATATTTCACCGATCATGCCCTCTTCGCTGAGCGGCGTAACTCGTGTAACCGTATTTTGGTCCACCGTTTGCTTTTCAATATAAAAGTGCTTGTCTGCCATCGAAGCGATTTGCGGCAAGTGCGTCACGCATAGTATTTGGTGTTTGCGCGAAATAGTCGCTAACTTTTTCGCAACGACTTGCCCGATCGTGCCACTGATACCGACGTCGATTTCGTCGAATACGAACGTTGGGATATCGTCTGCCGCCCCGGCAATCACCTTTAACGCCAGCATAAAACGGGACATTTCGCCGCCCGATATGATTTTGACGAGCGGTTTGAGCGGTTGTCCCGCATTCGGCGATAAATAAAATTCGGCGGTATCTGCGCCCGAAACCGTAAACGTTTTATCGAAATTTTCGATTGCCGGAAAGTCGGAAAGACGCACTTCGAAATCGGCGTTTTCCATACCCAATTCGTGTAATTCTTTCTTGATTTGCTCGGAAAACTCGTGTGCGGCAACGGCGCGAATTCCGTGCATAATCTTGCCTTTTTTGTATACGCTTTTTAAAAGTTCGTTCTTTTTTGCGGTGAGCGCTTCGCACAATTCATCTGCATTTTCCAGCTCTTCCAAACGGGCGGCGCTCTTTTCGCGGAATTTGTGCATTTCGGCAAACGCGCCGTACTTGCGCTTTAAAGAACGCACGGTCTGCAGCCGTTTTTCTAATTCTTCCAACTCGTTCGGGTCGAAATTCAGCTCGCCGAGTTCGTCGCCTACGCTTGCGGCAAGGGCTTTTAATACGATTGACACGGACGACCCC
>JAIEBL010000176.1 GCA_029069015.1 Clostridiales bacterium | reverse complement strand
CGACTAATTTGCCGAATTTCACGTTGAAGGGCAGGAATATGCTTTCTTCTTTGATCATGGAAAGCTTAACGGTGTGTCCGCATGCCGTCACTTCGGCCGTGCCGTCACCCGAGAAGTCGCTCACACAGACGACCACGCCGCCGCTCGGCAGTTGTAGGGCATTCGATTGCTCTGCCGCCGTGAACGTAGCGTTCACTTTTATATCGCCGTGATACGGCACTGCCGCCCCGATTTCGGGTACGGCGCGAAGGAAGCCATTGAAGATCCTCTGACGGTCGATGTCGCCCGAATACTCGCCGAGCGTCGTTACAAGCGACCAGAAGTCGTACATTGCCGTCAGGAAGGAGAGCGGTTGCCCCCAGTTATTGACCGATTCGGTAAAGCCGAAGTTCGATCCGCCCACCTGGTTATACGCGCCGAGAAGCTTCGCGCCCGACGCAAACTCGCGCCGAAGCAGGAACGCGTCGCGGTTCGTTTCGCTGATAAGGAGCGGCAAGTTCTGTTCTTGCAACGCATCGGCGTAGTACCGCATGACCGAGTCGTAGGTTTCGTCAAAGCTGTTGGGATAGAAATTGTAGGTCGGCGCAACGCCTTTCGTCTTGCCGCCTGCGTTGGGTGCGCAAAGCTGACCTGCGCACGCAAACAGCGGTACGGAAATGCCGTGAGCAAGCGCCATGTCCCTGAGCGCCCCTATGTAGGTATCGGGATCGGGGCAATCGAAGAAGTCAAGCTCGTTGTCGAGCTGCAACAAGATCACGCCGCCTTTGCCGTTATACTCGAACTTCTTAATATGCGGCAGGATCTGATCGTACCATTTTTTCACGTCCGCAAGGAACATTTTGTCGGCAGAGCGAAGATTGCCTTTTGCCGCGATCCAGGCAGGAAGCGCTCCGTTATCCCATTCCGAACAAATGTACGGGCCGGGGCGCGCTACGATCATCAAGCCCCTGTCGGCGCATATCTTCAAAAACTCGTCCACGTCGGCATCGCCGTCGAAACGGTAAACACCCGGTTCGAGCTCGTGCCAGTTCCAGGGGAAATACACGTCTACCGTGTTGTACCCCGCCGAAACCAAAGCATCCGCCCGTTCCGCCCATTGCGTTTTGGGTATACGGAAATAGAAAAAAGACGCACACACCAATACCTTGTACTCGCCGTTTACCGATACGCCTTTACCGCTCAACGCTACCATGCACACTACGCTCCTGTCTGCACTAATCTCATCATTTTGTGTTTGGACCTGAGGACTTTTCCGCCTTTGCTTTTTTGCACGCAAAAAACGGCAGGGCATAATTCGCCCACTAGTACGAGAATTATAAACCTTACACGCGCGCGTGTCAATACCCTCTTTTATCTAATTAAAATTTTTTCCATACGCAGTTCGGCGATTTTTCGCAAAATCTTTTTTTGTGATTTTACCCGATTTCGCCCGAAAACGCCACATTTTCGGCGGATTTTTACCCCAAAAGCAGGCAAAATTCCCGTTTTTGCATATACGCGCAAAACATACAAACTAGTGAATTTTGCCCATGTGCTTTATTAGGATTTTATACTGTAAAATATTAGGAATTTGTAAAGAGAAGGGCAAAAGCCGCTTTACGTCCTTTGCCCTCTCGGTAATTATTTTTTAATACTTTTCTGCCGTTCCTTTCTATGCAGAGGTTACTTCTTTAACGCCAGTCGAATGAAGTGTACGCTCTCGGCGGGCGCGGTAAACGTAACGCCCTCTTCGGTGATTTTGCACTCGGCGGCTACGGGCGCAATGTTGTTGGGGTTCTCGAACGAGTTGCCCGCTTTTGCGTCGCCCGAAAGACGCTTGCATTCGATCACGCTCGCCACGTCCCCGCCCTTTACGGTAAGCGTAACCTCTTCCGCTTCGCCGCTGCGGTTCGCCGCCATAACGAACAGCTCGCCGTCACGGTTGAGCACGCCCGAAACGTGCATCGCTTTCGCGCCCTTGAACTTCGCGCAATCGTACTTCGTGCAGGTGATATCGGGACGGAGCGCTTCGCCGCGTCCGTAGTTGGATGCATAGAAATAAGGATAATAAATCGTTTGCAGGAACATGCCGCCGCCCGGTTTGGTCATGATCGGCGCGATCACGTTTACGAGCTGGGCAAGGCAAGCCACTTTTACGCGGTCGCAGTGCGAGATAAGCGTATTGAGCATGGTCGCAAAAAGCACCGCATCCTCTTCGTTGTAGATGTCTTCGAGTTGCGGGGGTGCAACCTGCCAGCGAGGGATCTGCTTATCCTGCTCGGAAGAATGATACCAAACGTTCCATTCATCGAAGGAAAGATTGATCTTTTTATCGCTGCCCTTGGCTTTACCCACTTCGTCGCAGATTTCCACGACTTCGCGGATAAAGGCGTCCATGTTTTCGGCAAGCGTGAGGTACGAACGGTGATCGCCGTCCACGTTCGAGGGCGCAAAGTATTGGTGAAGCGACAGATAGTCCACCACTTCGTAGCACTCTTGGAGCACTTCACGCTCCCATTGTTTATACGTGCACATATCGCGGTTGGAGCTACCGCAAGCGACCGTTTCCGACTCGGGGTCGAGTAGCTTTAAGAGTTTGCTCGTTTCGCAGGCGACGCGGCCGTACTCTTTCGCCGTTTTATGCCCCATCTGCCAAGGACCATCCATTTCGTTGCCCAAGCACCAAAGCTTGATGCCGAACGGTTCTTTGCGGCCGTTTTTAATACGCCAGTCCGAAAGCTCCGTGCCGCCGGGGAAATTGCAGTATTCCATAAGACGACGAGCGTCGTCCATGCCGCGCGTGCCGAGGTTGACCGCCATCATGATCTTCGTGCCCACTTTCTCGCACCAATCGGCGAACTCGTGGATGCCCACTTCGTTCGTTTCGACCGCCGACCAGGCAAGTTCCAACCTCTTCGGGCGTTTCTTTTTAGGGCCGACGCCGTCTTCCCAATTGTAGCCCGAAACGAAGTTGCCGCCGGGGTAACGGATGATCGGAATATTTAAAGCTTTTACGGCTTCGAGCACGTCCGTCCGAAACCCTTGCTTGTCGGCAAGCGGATGCTTCGGCTCGTAAATGCCGTTGTATATCATACGACCCAAGTGCTCGGCAAACGTACCGTACACTCTGTCGTCTATCGCGCCGATTTTGTCCTGCAAATCAAACCCGATTTTTGCTTTGCCCATGTTCTTCCTCCTTTTTTGCGTGCCGCTCTTTTATGCGGGCGCACACCACTACAAATGTTATACAACCGCACCTAAAAAGTCAAGCGATTTGACAAAACATTTTTCCGCACAAGGACTAAAACACAAGCCTTTGATGTCCCTCTGTCATTTCAACCGTAGTGAGCGTAGCGAACGAAGCGGAGAAATCCCATCCAAGCTTTCCGTTTGAGATTTCTCCGCGCGCACTTCGTGCTTGGTCGAAATGACAGGGAACGGCTCGGAGCGACAGAGCCAAAAAAGAAAAGCAAAAATGAATATAAAAACAGTTTACCTTTTTACTATTTGCGCGTATAATGATTCGCGGTGCGGGTATAGGATCAATCCGACGCCAGAGGGCATACGCATGAAAACGAGCTTCGCCGCAAAACTTAAAAAGCTCTTCGGTAAAACCGACTTAACCCACGGCTGTATTTGGAAGACGCTTTTGCATTTTGCGTTTCCCATTCTCATTTCCTACTTTTTGCAGGTGGGCTACTCGATCGCCGACACCGCGATTTGCGGCTATACGTTAAGTGCAAGCGAAGTGGCGGGCGTAGGCGACACGAACCCCGTCTCCTACATCTTCTTGCAGTTCGCGTTCGGTTGCACTGCGGGCATGAGCGTCATCCTTGCCAATCGCATCGGCAAAAACGACCGCGAGGGTGCAAGACGCACATTTGCCACGCAAATCGTGCTCGGTTTCTTTATCGTTTTGGTCGTAACGACGGTCAGCCTGTTTTGCATAAAACCCCTTTTGCGCTTTATCGGCATAACGCCGAGCGGCGGCGAAGTGAACGAGCGGGTCTACCGTGCTGCCGTTACCTACCTTACGATCATCTGCGGCGGCATGATCGGGCAATTCTTCTATAATTCGATTTGCTGCATCCTGCGAAGCATAGGCGATTCGCTCACGCCGCTCCTCTTTCTCTTCCTTTCGGCAACGCTTAATATCCAGCTCGACCTGCTTTTTATCTGCGTGTTCGGCTGGGGCGTGGCGGGCGCGGCTGCGGCGACCGTCCTTTCGCAAGCCTTTTCCGCCGTTGCGCTGTTTATCTATACGTTCGTAAAATACAAAGACCTTCGCCCGCGCCTATCCGACTTTAAAGCCATCCGCGCAAAAGAAGCGCTGAGAATGCTCTTTCAGGGCGTCCCCTTAGGGCTCCAATTCTCCGTGTTGGCGTTCGGCATTCTCACCATGCAAAACGGTATCGTGGCATTCGACAAGTCCCCCGACGGAACGATGCTCCCCGGCACGCCCGCGCAAATCGGATACAGCGCGGTCACGCACCTGAGAAACATTTTCTTAATGCCGTTTAACGCGCTCGGCACTGCCATGATTTCATTCTGCGGGCAAAACGACGGCGCGGGCAACTTTGACCGCATCAAAAAAGGCATAAAACAGGGCATGCTGATCATGCTCGTGATCTACGCCATCGATCTTGCGTGCGGGTTTCTGTTCTCGATCGGCGGGGCATACCAACACATGTATTTGGCAAGCGACAAAATCACGCCGCAGACGATCAAATACGGACAGCTCCACCTCTACACCGTCTTGCCGCTGCTCTTTTTGGTGGGCACGATCAACGTGCTGCGAAACGCCGTGCAAGGTTTGGAAAAACCCATCTTCCCCATGCTTGCGGGCTTTGCCGAGCTTGTTGCCCGCGTACTCGTCTGCTTATTTCTTCCCCGCCTTATAAACGGCGCACCCATCGATTGCAACGCATCGAGCGCGGCGTTTTGTGCCCTAAGCCTTGCCGATCCCGTCGCCTGGTTCGCCGCCGATATCTTTTTGGTAATTGCAACGATAAAATATGCGTTTCACCGTAAAGACGCACCGCAGGACAGCGAAGAAGTAAGGGTGAATAGTGAAGAAATGGCGGTAGAACCGCAGCTTGCCGAATGCGT
The DNA here is from genome assembly GCA_029069015.1 of Clostridiales bacterium. Classification (GTDB taxonomy): domain Bacteria; phylum Bacillota; class Clostridia; order Christensenellales; family Pumilibacteraceae; genus Pumilibacter. The sequence goes on along the minus strand of JAIEBL010000176.1, from coordinate 7,307 downwards.
AGCAACGGAAACGGCATCCCCTCTCTGTCGTTCCGAGCGGAGCGCAAGCGAAGTCGAGGAATCCAGCGAGCAAAGCGAGCGTAATTAACTTTTAATTTACGGCTGCGCCTGTATTCCTCGGCCCTTCGCTTCCCTCGGAATGACAGAGGAACGCAAACGGACCACGCTCCTATAATCATAGAAATCTACCAAAAAAGGTAGTAGTTCATTTCGTAACTACTACCTTTCTTTTATTGTTTCATTCCGTCTTGTGAAGAAATTATTCTTCCGTGCCTTCGTCCGAACCGGCCTCTACCCCTTCCTCTTCGGCTTCGGGAGCGGCGATTGCCACACAAACGACGTTGCCTTCGTTCTTCATTTTCATGATACGAACGCCCTGCGTGTCGCGGCCGATCTTGGAGATTTCCTTGGCGCGCATACGGATGATCGTACCGTTGTCGGCGATGATCATGACGTCGTCGTCGTCGGTGACTTGCTTCATGTTCACGAGGCGACCCGTCTTTTCATTGAAGACGCCTGCCTTGATACCCTTGCCGGCTCGCGACTGCAAACGGTATTCTTCGAGGTCGGTGCGCTTGCCATAGCCGTTCTGCGATACGGTAAGGATCTCGCTGCCGTCTTTGATGACCGTCATATCGACAACGAAGTCGTCTTTTTCGAGTTTCATGGACTTGACACCCTGCGTCCCTCTGCCCATCAGACGGACGTCGTCTTCGGCGAAGCGGATGCACTTACCGCTGCTGCCCGCGAGCAGGATTTCATCGCGTCCGCAAGTGAGCTGCACGGAAATCAGTTCGTCGCCTTCATTCAGGCTGATGGCGATCTTGCCTACCTTACGGATGGACGCGAACTCGTCGAGCGCGGTCTTCTTGATAAGACCGTTACGCGTTGCCATAATGAGGTTGCCGCGCATATCTTCCTTGATGGGGATAACGGCGGTAACTTTTTCGCCGTCGGAAAGCTGCAACAGATTGACGATGGCTCTGCCGCGCGCCGTACGTTCCGCTTCGGGTACTTCGTACGCTTTGATCGCATACACTTTGCCGAGGTTCGTAAAGAACAGCAGGTTGTCGTGCGTGCACGTTACGAACATCTTTTCCACGAAGTCTTCTTCTTTCGGGCGGTGCGCCGTAATACCCTTGCCGCCGCGATGTTGTGCGTGGTACTCGGTGGTGGGCAGACGCTTGATGTAGCCGAAGTGCGTCATGGAAATAACCACGTCTTCGCGCTCGATAAGGTCGCCGATGTCGATTTCGTTGTAGTCGATTTCCATCTGCGTGCGGCGCGGCGTGTCGTACTTGTCTTTGATTTCGTTAAGCTCGTTTTTAACGATCTCTTCCACGCGGTGCGGGTTGGCGATAATGTTTTTAAGGTCTGCAATCGTTTCTTTGAGTTCGGCAAGCTCGGTGCGGAGATTTTCCACTTCGAGACTTGTCAAGCGTTGCAAACGCATTTCCAAAATCGCGTTGGCTTGCTTATCCGAGAGGATGAACTCGCTCATTAGTTTTTCGCTCGCTTCGAACTTGTCGCGGCTCGCCTTGATGATGGCGACCACTTTGTCGATGTTGGCAAGCGCTTTGACCAAGCCTTCCAAAATATGCGCGCGTTCTTCCGCTTTTTCAAGGTCGTACCGCGTCCGACGGAGTATTACTTCCTTTTGGTGTTCGAGGTAATAATACAGCATTTCTTTGAGATTTAAGATACGCGGTTCGCCGTTTACGAGTGCGAGGAAGGTAATGCCGTCGCTCGTTTGCAGCTCGGTATGCTTATAGAGCATATTGAGCACGACCTGCGCCTGCGCGTCGCGTTTTACCTCGATGACGATGCGCATACCCTGACGGTCGCTCTCTTCCTTAACGTCGGAAATGCCCTCGATTCTCTTATCCTTTACAAGCTCGGCGATGTGCTTGATGAGCTCTGCTTTGTTAACCTGATAGGGAAGTTCGGTAACGACGATACGCTGACGGGTTTGTCCGCCCTCGCCGCGCGGCGAATATTCTTCGATCTCCGCCTTTGCGCGGATGACGATACCGCCCTTACCCGTGCGGTACGCGTGACGGATGCCCGTTCTGCCCATGATGATGCCGCCCGTCGGGAAGTCGGGTGCAGGGATGAACTGCATCAATTCGTCGACCGTGATTTCGGGATTGTCGATCAGCGCGCAAACGCCGCCTATGACTTCGCCGAGGTTATGCGGCGGGATGTTGGTTGCCATACCGACGGCGATACCGTCCGAGCCGTTGACCAAAAGATTCGGGAAGCGTGCGGGAAGCACGGTGGGCTGCTCGAGCGTATCGTCGAAGTTGGGATACCAATCGACCGTTTCTTTATCGATGTCGCGGAGCATTTCGCCCGCGATTTTAGAAAGACGTGCCTCGGTGTAACGTTGTGCTGCCGGGGGATCGCCGTCCACGCTACCGAAGTTGCCTTGCCCGTCAACGAGCGGGCAACGGATTGAGAAGTCTTGTGCAAGGCGGACGAGCGCCATATACACGGCGGAGTCGCCGTGCGGGTGATACTTACCCAAAACGTCACCGACGATACGCGCCGATTTACGATAAGGCTTATCGTTGAACAAATTCAGTTCGCCCATCGAATACAGAATTCTGCGGTGAACGGGTTTTAAACCGTCGCGAACGTCGGGGATGGCACGCGAAACGTTGACCGCCATTGCATACGCGATGAACGACGTCTTCATTTCTTCTTCGAGCTGCACCTTGATGATCTTGGTGTTGTCTACGTGTTTAATTTCGTCTTCGCTGAAATTTCTCTTCTTCATTCTTTTTAAATCCTCAGATAGTGGGGTTGTTCATTCTACCGTTGTTGCCCGTCTTCGACAGGCTTTTTATTCCTCGGATAGTCGCTGTTTACCTTTTATCGAATCTATCGTCCTCGACAATCGTTTCAGATTAAATATCCAATTCCTTAACGAGTTTCGCGTTGTTCTCGATGAACTGTCTGCGGAGCTCGGGGACTTCGCCCATCAGTACGGTGAAGATCTCGTCCGCTTCGAACGCGTCTTCCATCGTGACTTGTTTGAGCGTGCGGAACTCGGGGCTCATCGTCGTCGTCCAAAGCTGTTCGGACGTCATTTCGCCTAAGCCTTTATACCGCTGTACGTCCGTGCCCTTTCTACCCAATTTATCGAGCGTTTCGTTCAGCTCGGCGTCCGAATAGCAGTAGCTGACGTTCTTGCCCTTCGCCACTTTGTAGAGCGGGGGCATTGCGCTGTATACGTGCCCTTTTTCGATGAGCGGACGCATAAAGCGGAAGAAGAACGTGAGGAGCAGGATACGGATATGGCTGCCGTCTACGTCGGCATCGGTCATACAAATGATTTTATCGTAGCGAAGTTTGCTTTCGTCGAACTCCTCGCCCACGCCGCAACCAAACGCCGTGATCATGGCTTTGATTTCCGCGTTTTCGAGTACGCGGTTGAGCCGCGCCTTTTCTACGTTCAGAATTTTACCTCTCAGAGGCAGGATTGCTTGGAATCTGCGGTCGCGCCCTTGTTTTGCCGTGCCGCCTGCGCTGTCGCCCTCGACGATATAGATTTCGCAATGCGAAGGATCGCGGTCGGAGCAGTCGGCGAGTTTGCCGGGAAGCGTCGTGGATTCCAAAACGCCCTTGCGGCGGGTAAGCTCACGCGCGTTGCGTGCCGCGTCGCGCGCACGTTGCGCCGTGATACATTTGAGCACAAGCTCTTTCGCCTCTTTCGGGTTCTCTTCCAAATACGTGCCGAAGCCGTCGGTCAGCGCGCGCTCTACCAGCCCACGCATTTCACTGTTGCCGAGCTTGGTTTTGGTCTGCCCCTCGAACTGCGGTTCGGTCAGTTTGACCGAAACGATAGCGACCAAACCTTCGCGCACGTCGTCGCCCGTCAGCTGCTCTTCGTCTTTGATAATGTTCTGCTTGTGCGCGTAGTCGTTGATGACCTTAGTCAGCGCATTTTTAAAACCGACGAGGTGCGTACCGCCTTCCTCGGTGTTGATGTTGTTTGCGTAACTGTAAATAAGTTCGTTGTAGCTGTCGTTATATTGCATGGCGACCTCTACTTCCGAATCTTTATACGTCTTTTCGATATACAGCGCTTGCGGGAACAGCGTTTCTTTGCTACGGTTTAAGTAGTCCACGAAGTCGAGGATACCGCCGTCGAACTTGAACGTTTCCTGCTTTTCGCGTCCGGGGCGGTTATCGATGAGCTGAATGTTTAAGCCCTTATTGAGATACGCCACCTCGCGCATACGCGTGCGGATGGTGTCGTACGAAAAATCGATCGTTTCGAAAATTTCGTCGTCGGGGAAGAACGTGACTTTCGTACCGTTGCGGTTGGTCTTACCCACCTCGGCAAGCGCGCGTTGCGGCACGCCGCGGTTGTACCGTTGACGGTATACCTTGCCCTCTTTGTAGACTTCCACTTCCAGCCATTCGGAAAGCGCGTTAACGACCGAAAGGCCCACGCCGTGCAAGCCGCCCGACACTTTGTAGCCGCCACCGCCGAACTTGCCGCCCGCGTGCAGTTTCGTCAGAACGACCTGTACGGAGCTGACGTGTTCTTTGGGGTGAATGTCGACGGGAATGCCGCGGCCGTTATCCGTGACCGCCACCGCTCCCTCGGGCGTAAGCTCCACGATGATCGTATCGCAGTAGCCTGCCAGCGCTTCGTCCACGCTGTTGTCTACGATTTCTACGATCAAATGGTGCAAGCCGCGTTCGTCCGTGCTGCCGATATACATGCCCGGGCGTTTGCGGACGGGTTCAAGACCTTCCAACACCTGAATTTCACTACTGTCGTAATGCGAGTCTACCTTCTTCATCGCCATACCTTTTGCTCCTTTTTGCGCTCTTTTGATTATAGCACAACGGCAAAAAAAAATAAAGCGTTTTGCCCGTCTTTTGCCGCTTTTTTAAAAATAAAAAAGCGACTTTTGCCGTATAACGCCCGCAAATGCCCCTCAGCGCCTCGCGCGGGGATAAAAACAAAAACGGGCGGGTGCCCGTTCTTTGCCGATATTTTGAATTTATGCCCTTTTTAATAAAAAGCGTCGTCCTTTTACAGGTCGCAAGCATAGCTTGCTCCCCGCTTTGGCTACAAACAGCACGCAGTGCTGTTTGCTTAACGCGTCGCGCAGTACACGCCCGCAAAAGTCAATTCACAAATAAATTTATCTGCCCTGCTCCGACTTACAGATAGTTCACGTTGTCGGTGATACGGCGGCGCACAAGGAGCGGAACGCCCACGGAGTCCGCGATCTTGCGGCAACGGCGGATGCTCTCGTTGGGGATCGTATCCACCACCGAAAAGCGGGTCTGTATGCCCGCCGCCTTGCAGCTTTTCGCAAAGTCGATGATTTCGTCGTGCGTAAGCATACCGAACTTGGGATGACAGATCTGCTGGTACGCAAGCCGCTCGGCTTCGTTTAAGGAAACCGACACTTCGTCGATCGCGCCCACGAGCTCGGGCACGATGTCGCGGTCGTTGATGAGTCGTCCCTGCCCGTTGGTGTTGAGTCGCACGCGCTTACCCAGCGATTTCAAATACTTACCCGTTTGCACGAGCGTCTCGATATTGTAGGTGGGTTCGCCGTACCCGCAAAACACTGCCTCCGAGTACGGTTCAGTATAGGCGTCGATCGCCGCCTTCATGTCGGCAAACACGGGCGGTTTTTCCAACCACAGATCATACCCGCGAACGTCACCGCGGTTATTACGTATGCAAAACTCGCAGTGGTTGCTGCAATCATTGGTTATGTTCAGGTACAGCGTACCGTCCATTTCGTAGAGATAGGTGTCCAAAAGCGCGATTCTCCTCTTTTTTGCGCAATTCTATTTCCCCGCAAGACGCGGAAACGCACTATACGCGTTTTCCGTCAGTATCCGCAGGGCATCTTCGTACAGTAGCCCCTTTACCTCGGCGATCTTCTTGACCTGATAGGTCACGTATGCGGGATAGTTGAGCTTACCGCGGTGCGGTTCGGGCGTAAGGTATGGGCAATCCGTTTCCGCCAAAATGCGGTCGAGCGGCAACGCGGCGATCACCTCTTCCGCTTTTCGGTTGTTCTTAAACGTGATGCTCCCCGAAAAAGAAACGTAGAAGCCCATTTTGACGTATTCTTCCGCCAACTCCCGACTCCCCGAATAGCAGTGCATAATGCCGCCCGCGCGCAAGAGTTTTCCGTGCTTCTTTAAAATCTCGTTGAAGTCGCCGAACGCGTCACGCACGTGAAAAACGACGGGTAATTCCACTTCGTTTACAAGCTCGAACTGCTCGATAAGCCGCTTTGCCTGTGTCTCCTTGTCGGTGTCTTCGTAGTGGTAGTCTAAGCCAATCTCGCCGATCGCAACGCACTTTTTATTCTGTGCGAGTTTTTCAAGTTCTTCTATATAGTCGGCACTCACCTTCCCCGTGTCGGACGGGTGCACGCCGACGGTCGCAAATACGCGCGCATACGTTTCGGCAAACGCGACCGCTTCGCGCGACGTCTGCTGGTTCGTGCCCACGCAGATGATTTTCTCCAAGCCGTCGTCTTGCATGCTTTCAAGCATGCGGGGCAGTTCCCCTTTGTAGACGGGGTCGTTGACGTGTGCGTGCGTGTCGATCAGCATACTTCTGCGCCGCTTTCGATATCCGTTTCGGGCGTGACGAGCGTCAGCTTATCGCCCGCAGACGCGCAGAGCAACATGCCCGCGCTCTCGATGCCTCTGAGCTTTGCGGGTTTGAGGTTATACACGAGCACGACCTTTTTGCCCACCATTTCTTCGGGCGTGTAGTGCTTGGCAATGCCCGACACCACAGTGCGCTCTTCCTCGCCCACTTTGACCGTAAGCTTTAAAAGTTTATCCGCTTTTTCCACCTTTTCGCACGCCGTCACTTCGGCAATGCGAAGCTGCGTGTGGAAAAATTCGTCGATGGTTATAAGGCCGTTCTCTTCCATTTTCTCTTCTTCCTTCTTTTCGGGTTTTTTGGGTTGGGGTTTTTCTTCTTTCGCCTCTTTCGTTTCGCTCTTTGCGTTGATGGCGGCAAGGGCGTTCAGTTCCGCCGCCACGTCCAAGCGCGGGAACAGCGCGTCGCCCGCCGTCGTTACATACCCGCTTTGCGCGCCGTAAGACAGCGTCTTATTGTCCTTAGGCTCTTTTACGCCGAGAGAATTTAAGATTTTCCTTGCCGTGTCCGGGATGAAGGGCAGCAACAGAATCGCGGCAACGCGCAACGCTTCGCAAAGCGTGTACATCACGCCCGCAAGCCGTTCCGTTTTTCCCTCCTTGAAGAGCACCCAAGGCGTCGTAACGTCCACGTACTTATTCGC
>JAIEBL010000175.1:11795-12422 GCA_029069015.1 Clostridiales bacterium | reverse complement strand
CTCTATAAAAGATATAACAAAGTTTAATTTTCATGATGCAAAAGTAACGGAAGTCGTGGTTGAAAATGACGAGCTGATTTTTGTGATCCCTAACGGGTTAAATAACGATATAGAAGATCAGAACATCAGAAGTTGCAAACTGAAATTCAAATTGGTTTTTGAAAACGAAGCCAAAATGACGTATTCAAAATATCTGCACCCGAAGTTTATCCGAAGATTGCATAAAGACGTATACTACAAAACCAGAGAGTTTTTAAGTTTGACCGACCTCGCAAAGTTGACGGACAAGAAAAACGGTTTCGAAATACTGAATTGGAATTTCAGCGATACAATGGACTATATCAATTTCGATTGTGTAGTAAACGGCATCGAGCCTTTAAGAATAGAATTAGACGTACTGTCCGCCGAAATATTGATAGAAGACAATTGACGTTTTACTCATATAGCATAATTACTCTATTTTACATTCTACTTTAATGCCATACTGTTTCAATAATGCAAAATACTCGTCAAATCTGTGCAACCGGATCGGCATGGGGATATGGTTGTCGAAGTAAAGAATGAGCGCGGGGCTGATATCTTTATATTTTTCTGTGATCTCCGCGTGAAAGCAATGTCCGCTTTTGA
>JAIEBL010000175.1:7338-11785 GCA_029069015.1 Clostridiales bacterium | reverse complement strand
TTTCGCGTGATAATCGAAATACGCCATAGAAAAATTTTGTCCAAAACCTGTTCGGTTATTCCCCTTTCGTAAAAAATATGAACGCACGGAAAAGTGCGTTCATATTTTTTCAATATTTCTTAAAATGCTTCATTTTCCAACCCTTACAAATACCGTCCCGTGATGCTACGTGCATTTGCCTTGATTTCTTTGGGCGTGCCCGTGGCGACGATCTCGCCGCCCTGTTTGCCGCCGCTCGGTCCCATGTCCACGATATAGTCGGCGGAGCGGATCACGTCCAGATCGTGCTCGATGACGATAACGGTCGCGCCCTGCTCGATCAGATGCCCAAACACCGAAAGAAGCGTGCGCACGTCGAGCGGGTGCAGGCCGATCGTGGGTTCGTCGAACACGAACACGGTATCGGATTGCCCCTTTCCCATTTCGCTTGCAAGTTTCAGCCGTTGCGCCTCACCGCCCGAAAGAGAGGGCGTTTCCTCGCCGAGCGTAAGATAGCCGAGCCCCAGATCGTGTAGCACTTGCAGTCTGCCCTTCACGGTTTTAAGGTCGTCGCAGACGGTAAGCGCTTCATCCACGCTGAGCGCCATCAGTTCGGGCAGCGAGCAACTGCTTCCGTCCTTTTTTACGCGTTTTACGGCGTACGCCGCTTTTGCATACCGCGCGCCCTTGCATTCGGGGCAAGGGATATCCACGTCGGGTAGAAACTGCACGTCTAAGCTGACCGTGCCCGTGCCGTCGCATACAGCGCAGCGCAAGTCTCCCGTATTGTACGAAAAATCGCCCGCCTTGTAGCCTTTCTCTTTCGCCGTTTTCGTGCCCGCGTAGATTTTCCGCAGTTCGTCGTGCACGTTCGCGTAGGTCGCTATCGTCGAACGCACGTTGATCCCGATGGGCGTCGCGTCGATCAGTTTGACCTGACGGATACCGTCGGCTTGCACAGACTTGATATGGTCGGGCAGTTTCCTGCCGTCGATCGACGCTTGCAGTGCAGGGATAAGACTTTCGAGCACCATCGTCGTTTTGCCCGAACCCGAAACGCCCGTAACAACCGACAGCCGCCCTTTGGGAAAGGACACCGACAACGGTTTTACGGTATGGATCTGAGCCGTTTCCATTCTGATTTCGCCGAGGTCGAACAGTCCGCCTTTCGCTTTTTGCCGCCCCGAAAATTCGTGCTCCGCGGGCAAGAATTTGCCTATCATGGAATGCGGATTTCGTATGATGTCCTCTACGCTCCCTTCGGCGATGACTTTGCCGCCGCCCGCGCCCGCCTCGGGACCGAGCTCGATGATCCAATCGGAATGGTTGAGCACCTGCGTATCGTGATCGACGAGCACGATAGAATTGCCGTCGGACAGAAGGTCGTCCATAACGCCCGTAAGTCCCTCGATGTTGGCGGGGTGAAGCCCTATGGACGGCTCGTCCAAAACGTAGAGCACACCCGTCGTGCGGTTGCGCACCGCGCGTGCAAGCTGCGCACGCTGGCGCTCGCCCGTAGACAGCGTAGACGTCGCCCGATCGAGCGAAAGGTACGAAAGCCCAAGATCGACGAGCCGCTTTGCCGTGTGGTGGAACGCCTCGCAAATGCTTTCCGCCATAGGGCGCATTTCTTCGGGTAACGAATCGGGCACGCCCTTCACCCATTCGATCAGCTCGGACAGCGGGAGTTCGCAAACCTTGTCGAGCGAAACACCGCGAAGGCGAAGCGAGCGCGCTTTTTCCGAAAGGCGCGTGCCGTGACAGCAGGGGCAAACGTCTTGCTTTAAAAACTTTTCGACGCGCTTCATGCCCTTTTCGTCTTTGACTTTGGAAAGGGCATTTTCCACCGTATAAGTGGCGTTGAAATAGGTAAAGTCCATATCCCCTGCCGCCCCGCTCGTCTTGTTCTGGTAAATGATATTTTTCTTGACCGCAGGACCGTGGAAGACGATGTCCCGCTCCTTTTCGGTTAGGTCGCGGAAAGGCACGTTCGTGCGTACGCCCATCTCGCGCGCAATGTCTTTCATGAGCGACCACATGAGCGTCTGCCACGGCGCGACCGCCCCTTCGTCGATGGAAAGCGATTCGTCGGGCACGAGCGTAGATTCGTCTACGGTGCGCACGACGCCCGTGCCGTCGCACTGTCTGCACGCGCCCGCACTGTTAAACGCCAGATCTTCCGCGCCGAGCGGCTCGACCACCTCGCCGCAAACGGGACAGTGCAGTTCCTTTTCGGCGGCAATATCAAGCGACGGCGGCACTTCGTGACCGTTGGGGCAACGATAGTGCGACAGACGCGAAAAAAGCAAGCGTAGGCTGTTGAGCAGCTCAGTCGACGTTCCGAACGTACTGCGCATGCTCGGTACGCCGGGGCGCTGGTGAAGTGCCAAGGCCGCGGGAACGTAGCGCACCTCGTCCACCTGCGCTTTGGACGCTTGGGTCATCCGCCGACGCGTATAGGTGGAAAGCGATTCGAGATACCGCCGCGACCCTTCGGCGTACAGCACGCCGAGCGCCAGAGAGGACTTCCCCGAACCCGACACGCCCGCGATACCGACAATTTTATGAAGCGGAATATCCACGTCCACGTTTTGCAGATTGTGCACCTTTGCCCCGCGTATTTCAATCTGTTGTGGTATTCCCTTTTCTTTGTCTGCCATACAGCCGCTGCCCTCCCGCGTGTTTTCTTGTACCCAAAAAGTATAGCATGGTGCGACCGAAAAAGCAATCTAATACTTAACAAAAAAGCCGCCCTTCCTCTGCGGGAAAGACGACTTTTTTTGCGTCACAATATCAGTATTTTCAGCGAATTACACGCTTGCCGGCAAGAAGAAGTAAAGTGCAAAAAGTACCGTTATAATAGCGAGTACGACCGAAATATTCCACTTGGGTTTTACGGCTACCGCGCCCTCTTTGTTCTTCGTCGCAGCGTATTTGATGAGGTCCACAACGTAGCAAACGATGTTGATGAGCACGTACGAAATCATGCCGATGCCGATACCGTCGGTAATCGAGTACGCAAGCGGCATCAGGATGATGGTAAGGAATGCCGGGACTGCAACGCGCAGATCCGAGAAGTCGATGTTCTTAACGTTGCTCATCATCAGTACGCCCACGTAGATCAGCGCGCCAGCGGCTGCCGCCGAGGGAATGAACGCAAATATGGGAAGCACGAAAATCGAGAGCAAGAACAGGAGCGACGTCGTAAGAGCGGTGAAACCCGTTCTGCCGCCCGCGGCAACGCCCGTACCCGATTCGACGAAGGTCGTGACGGTAGACGTACCCAAGACCGCGCCCGCACAGGTGGCGATTGCGTCGCTCATCATAATGCGGTTAAAACGAAGGGGCTTGCCGTTTTCGTCCAAAAGGTTTGCCTTGGAGCAGCAACCCAAAACCGTACCCATCGTATCGAACATGTCGATCATGCAGAACGACAGCACGATGACGATAACCGTCAGCACCGAGCCGGACGGGAACTTGATATCGTGGAAAGCCGCTAAGAACGCGCCGCCCTCCTCGGTTTTCATCGAGAAGAAGTTTTTGAAGTTTTCCCAGAACTTCCAGGTTACGCCCGCCGTTTGCCCCTGTATGATGTCGAAGTTGGCAACGCCCATCGGCATAGCAACGATCGTAGCAATCAGGATACCTAAGATGACCGAGCCCTTCACCTTAAAATGCGACAGGATCGCAATCGAGAAAAGCGAAACCATAGCAACTACGGCCGTGTAGGCAGGCGCGCCCTTCGTCCAGGTGGTGAAGCTCACAAGGTCTACTTGCGTATAAGGGTTGCTTACGATAAAGCCCGAATTCTGGAAACCGATGTACGCAATGAACAAACCGATGCCTACGGGAATGGCAACGCGGATACCTTTGGGAATAGCTTCGAAGATCTTTTCGCGAATGCCGATGAGTCTACCCGTCTGCTTGTCTACGCCGCAAGGAATAACGGTGAGGAGCAAGAAGAGTACACCGCTGATCAGCACCATGAGCATAGCCGTTCCGAACGAGAACGATTTCCCGTACGTCCAACCGCCTACGATGCCGCCGAGCGCCGCGTTCAGTCCCATACCGGGGGCTTGCGCAAGCGGCATTTTCGCTACGAGCGCCATAAGCAGCGTACCGATGACCGCGCCGAGCGCCGTTGCAAGGAACACCGATGCCCAAAGCGGACTTTCGGTCGTCCCGATGATTTGGTTGGGGTTTACGGTGAGTATATACGCCATCGCAAGGAACGTAGTAATACCAGCAAAGAGCTCCGTGGAGAACTTCGACTTGTTTTTCGCAATACCGAAAAATTTGTCGAACTTCGCGCCGATTCCCTTATAGGGTGAAGCGGTCGCTTCTGCCGCAGGCTGTCCCCCCCCCACGTGGGGTTGCGTACTTCTTGGGTGTTGGGTCACCGCCGAATGCGCCGTATCGCGCCTGTCGCGTATACACAACTCCCCGCCCACCAGACAGAGCCGGCTCG
>JAIEBL010000175.1:0-7328 GCA_029069015.1 Clostridiales bacterium | reverse complement strand
CGCAATTCGTTGTTTTCGTCTTCCATACTACCTCCGTTTAAAATTTATTTAACCGCACGTCCGATTGAATCGGGCAATGCGGTTATTTACCTTCGTAAACTTCGCGCTTCAATACGCCCACGTAGGGTAAGTCGCGGTACTTTTGCGCGTAGTCCAAACCGTAGCCCACGATAAATTCGTTGCCCACGGTAAAGCACGTATAGTCGGCAGACACGTCCACTTGCCTGCGCGAAGGCTTATCCAAAAATGCAATCGTCGTCAGCGACTTTGCGCCTCTGCCGCTCAGGAGCTCCTTCATTTTAACGAGCGTATTGCCCGAATCTACGATGTCTTCCACGAGGATCACGTCGCGCCCTTCCACGGACGAGGAAAGGTCCATCAGCAGTTTTAGGTTTCCCGAACTTACCGAACCCGACCCGTAGGACGAAATCGTCATAAAGTCCATCTGGACCGACGTCTTCATCGCGCGCACGAGATCGCAGAAGAACATAACGCTTCCCTTCAATACGCTGACGACAAGCGGGAACTTTCCTTCCATTCGTGCGTCTAACCAACGCGCCGCTTCGGACACGCGCTCACGAATCTGCGCTTCGGTCAACAGGATTTTTTCTACGTCTTGATGCATCTGTGTTTCCATACGGGTAGGCGACCTCAAAAGATACATTTTTGCGGGCAAGCTGGCGGTCTATATGTGCCAAGCGTCTCTCGCCGTGCTACCTAGCACGTCTTCACGCCGTTTGGCGCATCTATCCTCGCAATCTTATCCCGCAAAAACGCTGTGCGCCCGCACCGCGCCGATTTTAGTCCTATATCGAGGCAAAGACACGACGCCGTAGCCAACGTGCTACGGCTAGTGGCTTTAACGATGAGAGAGGCAAAAGCGGCGTGGTTCGGGTGTATCTGCTTGGGGATCGCCTACCCGTATAGCAGTTTAGCACATTATGTCGAATTTTGCAAGAATTACAATGCGGTTTTATGAAAAGACAGAAATTTCCTTTTTCGTTTTGTGTCACTGACATGCCCCTTTCCCCACCGACGAAGAATCGTAGTAACGAAAAACGATATTTCCACGGCATAGAAAAAGTAGCGGCATGTTCTACCGCTACTTTTGTGTTTTAGACCATTTACGAAAGGCAAGAAATGTTACTTGCTTTTCTTTTCGGGAAACGCCACTTTGCTCGTAAGCTTGATGGCAACGGCCTCTCCTGCGGGCACTTTGCCGCCGAACGGTTTCAAGGTCAGAAGGTCGGTGTACGACTTACCCTTCGTTTCGAACGTATAGTCGCTCTCGCCGCGATTGGCGATCACGACGATCTGTTCGTTGCCGCTCGTACGCGTGAAGGCAAAGACGCCGTTTTCGGTCGTTACGGGTTTATAGACGCCGTCAGAGAAGACTGCTTTATCGCGGGTGCGGAGTGCGCCAAGTTTTTTATAGAAGCGCAAGAATGCTTTATCTGCGTTGCCCCAAGGATAGCAACGGCGGTTGAACGGATCTTCAAAGCCTTCCAAGCCCGCTTCGTCTCCGTAGTACAAGCAAGGGATGCCGGGAAGCGTGTATTGCAAAAGCGCGGCAACTCTCAGAAGCCCGAACGCTTCGTCTTTGTTTTTAACGCTCGCATTTGCTCTCTTTTCGCGAGTGGAAGTATCGCCGTTGTCGCCGAGCACCGAGAGAATACGCGCGGTATCGTGGGTGTCGAGCGGGTTCATGAGGTTATCCAAAACGAATTTAGGATAATTGTTCAAGAGCACGTTCACGGTGTTGTTGAGCCGTGCCGCGTCGCCGCAACGCACGAAATTTAAGATATCTTCTTTAAAGGGATAGTTAGAAACGCTGTCGAGCTGACCGCCCTGTAAATAGCGACGACGCTGAGAATACGAAATCTTATTGCTCGCATCTTCCCATACTTCGCCCAAGACCATGCAGTCGGGGTTGACTTTCTTTGCCGCGCGCACCGCTTTGTCGATGAATGCGTCGGGGAGCTCTTCGGCAACGTCCAAACGCCAACCGCCGATACCCATTTCCGTCCAGTAGCGGATAATGCCGTCTTCACCGCAAATATATTCGCTATACAAAGGTTCGCACTCGTCGGTCTGCGGCAAAATATCGATGTTCCACCAGCACTCGTAGGTGTCGGGGAAATCTTTGAACGTATACCATTTGTAGTACGGGCTGTGCACCGAGTTGTACGCGCCCACCGAATCGTAATTACCGTACTTATTGAAATAAATACTGTCGTCGCCCGTGTGCGAGAACACGCCGTCGAGCATGATCTTCATGCCCTTTTTGTCCGCTTTCTTAATCAGCTCTTTCAGGTCGTCTGCCGTGCCGAAATCGGAGTCCACGCGACGGTAGTTGCCCGTGTCGTATTTGTGGTTGCTGTGCGCTTCGAAAATGGGGTTAAGGTAAATGCACGTTACGCCCAAGGACTTTAAGTAGCCGAGCTTTTTGATGATACCGCGTAAGTTTCCGCCGAAGAAATCTTCGTTGCGGATCCTGCCGTTTTCGTCGGGTAAATACCGAGGCAAACCGCCCCAGTCTTCACGGTATTCGGCGTAAGGCTTGGTCTTTCTGCGCGCACCGCCGTCGAAGAAACGGTCGGGCATGATCTGATAGATAAGACCGCCTCTAAAACTCTCGGGTGCTTTGTACGTTTCCTCGTACACCGTCAGCTGCCAATCCTGCCCTTTGCCGAGCATGGCGTTCAGATCGTCGCCCGCCCCAACGCGGTACGTGTCGTTTTCGGTGTGGATCACGAAGTGATAGAAATACAGACCGCGCGTCGTAACGGAGACAGTGGCTTTGTACTCCATAAAACCGCTGGGCGATACGTCTATGTATTCAAGCGGATAATAGACTTCCTGTTCCCCGTCTTTGGTCAGCGCCAAAAACACTTCGCTCGGATTGCTCGGACGCGAAAATTCGATTCTGAACGTAACGGGCTTACCTACTTCCACCGCGCCGATCGGAGTCTTATATGCCTCGTTGTTGGGAAAATACTTCACTTGCTCTGCCATATCTATCGTTTCTTCCTCCTATGATATGAACCACCGAAAACCGTCGGTTGCGGTTATTTTTGAACGCGCGGCTTTTTCACCTTGCGCAAGTTCCAAATGTTGTGGGCGTACTCGTCGATACTGCGGTCGGACGCAAACACGCCGCTCTTTGCGATGTTGACGAGCGCCATACGATTCCAACGCTCTTTGTCTTTATATGCTTCGTCCAGCTCGCGTGCTGCGCGTACATAGTCACCGTAGTCGAGTAGGCACATATACGGGTCGGCAATGTTGTTGCTACCGAGAACGAGGTAGTTTGCAATGTCGGCAAAGCTCGTGCCGTCAAAGCCTACGCGCAAACGGTCGACGATGCGTTTGATTTCGTAGTTGCCCGTGTAGAGGTTGGTGGGATAGTAATTGCCCCACATACGCTCTACCTCGTCGGCGTGCATACCGAAGATAAAGATATTATCCTCACCCACTTCTTCCAAAATTTCCACGTTCGCGCCGTCGAGCGTACCCAGCGTGACCGCGCCGTTTAACATGAATTTCATGTTCGACGTGCCGCTCGCCTCTTTGCCGGCAAGACTGATCTGCTCGGAAACTTCGCTCGCGGGGATCAAACGCTCCGCCTTGGTCACGTTGTAGTTTTCCACGAACAAGACGTCCAGCTTCTGTTTGATACGGGGGTTCTTCTGGATCTCCGCGCTCAAGCAGTTGATAAGGCTGATGATGCGCTTTGCGTGGTAGTAACCACCCGCCGCCTTTGCGCCGAATACGAACGTTTGCGGCGTGACGTCTTTATTGGGATCGTCGAGTAAATCAAGGTACTGCGAAATGATCTTCAAGGTATTCATAAGCTGACGCTTATATTCGTGCAGACGCTTGATTTGCGTATCGATACGGCTCTCGGGGTTAATGGTAACGCCCGCCGTTTCTTTGATGTAGTTGGCAAAATTGACTTTACACTCGTGCTTGATCTTACCGATGCGCTCTAAAACCTGCTTATCGTTCTTATACTTCATAAGTCCCGAAAGCTTCGAAGCATCCGTGCCCACGCCCTCGCCCACGAGATCGCAAACGAGATCTTTGAGCCCGGGGTTCGATTGGCACAACCAGCGACGGTGTGCAATGCCGTTCGTCACGTTGGTGAACTTTTCGGGCGTGATGGTATAGAAATCATGGAACACGCTGTCCTTGATGATCTCGCTGTGAAGCTCGGAAACGCCGTTCACCTTTTGCGAACCGACTACGGCGAGGTTTGCCATGCGCACCTGGCCGCCGCCGATGATCGCCATACGGTTTACTTTGTCGAAGTCGTTGCAACGCTGCATCGCATCGTTACAGAATCTGCGGTCGATTTCTTTCAAGATCATATAGATACGGGGAAGCCGCATGCGCACGAGGTCCTCGCGCCACTTTTCGAGCGCTTCCGCCATAACAGTATGGTTGGTATAGTTGATGGTACGCGTCGTAATGCTCCACGCCGAATCCCAATCGTAACCGAACTCGTCTATAAGAAGACGCATAAGTTCGGGAATGGCAAGTGCGGGATGCGTATCGTTGATATGAATCGCCACCAAATCGGGAAGATTATTGAGCGATTTATTGTTTTTCAGATGGTCTTTGATGATGCTCTGCAAAGATGCACTCACCAGGAAATACTGTTGGCTTAAACGCAACTGCTTACCTTGCTCATGATCGTCGCTCGGATAGAGCACCTTACTGATAAGCTCTGCCTCCGTATCGGCACGCATTGCCATCATGTAGTTGCCCTGCGTAAACGACGTCATATCGAAGTTCTTTTTGGCCGAAGCGCGCCATAAGCGCAGCACGCTCACGCCGTCGCTCCCCTCACCCGAAATCATCACGTCATACGGGAGCGCTTCCACGATTTCGGCGCCGGTATGCTCTACGCGGCATTTGCCGTTTTCCCAATACTCACGCACCGTGCCCCCAAGCTTGATTTCGAAATTTTTATCCGAACGCGGCATTTGCCAGACTTCGCCGCTGTCAAGCCAGATATCGGGGAGTTCCACTTGCTGATTCT
The DNA here is from genome assembly GCA_029069015.1 of Clostridiales bacterium. GTDB lineage: Bacteria > Bacillota > Clostridia > Christensenellales > Pumilibacteraceae > Pumilibacter. The sequence goes on along the minus strand of JAIEBL010000175.1, from coordinate 2,284 downwards.
CTACGATCTTCTGACGGAACAAGCCGTACTCATACCGAATGGAAAAACCCATCGCGGGATAGTTGAGCGTCGCCAAGCTATCCATAAAGCAGGCGGCAAGACGACCCAAGCCGCCGTTTCCGAGCCCCGCATCCGATTCGAGTTCGTAGATGTCTTCGAGCTTATGGCCCATGCTACCGAGCGCTTCGCGTGCGCTCTCTTCGAGCCCGAGATTGTAAAGATTGTTTTTTAAACTTCTGCCGAGCAAAAACTCCATGCAAAGATAGTAAACGCGTTTGTACTTACCCTGCACGATCCTCTGATTGTTTTCTTGCTTTTTCTGCAAAAGCTTGTCACGAAGGACAAGCGCCAACGCCTTATATACCTGATCCGCCGAAGCGTTCTTCGTTGACGTAGCGAAATATCGATTTAACTTATCCGAGATAAGTTCCAACATTTTTTCCGAAGTAGTACTCATTATGCCTCCATTGGTTTTATATTCGCTGTGAAGAGGACGCGTGCTATTTAGGTCGGAAAGCACTCGAAAATAAAGAATGCCGACCCCCTTATTGGCGGATAGAAGCGCAACGGTTATTCTGTATGCGTTGCCGATCTTACCCCTGCCCTCTTGATGCAAGTAAAATAATATTTCCCTTTTTGAACACGCATAAACACGACGCACAAAGTATAGTGTTACGTCGTATATGCGTTTGCCGCACCTTCAAAAAGGAAAAGCGTGCGCGGCAAAATCCGTTGCTTTTTAGTAAAGATCTTTGTAGAACTTGAGATATTCGCCGGCGGACGTCTTCCAGGTAAAGTCGCTCGTCATGGCGCGCACGACAAGCCCGTGCCACTTATCTTTATAGTCGGCGTACAATCCGACTGCACGGTCGATCGCGCCCAACATATCGGCGGCGTCATAGCGCGAGAAGCGGAAGCCGTTGCCCAAGTCCCCGTTGTAGCAATCTACGATACTGTCGTTTAAGCCGCCCGTTTCGCGCACGACGGGAATCGTGCCGTAACGGCAAGCCATCATCTGGCTAAGGCCGCAAGGCTCGCTCTTCGAGGGCATAAGGAAGATATCCGCGCCCGCATAGATTTTGTGCGAGAGGTCTTTATTGAACGCGATAACCGCGCTGAACTTCTGGTCGTACATCTTCTGTACGTGCGAGAAGTAGTTTTCGTAGTCGGGATCGCCCTTGCCGAGGAGCACGACCTGCACGTTCTTGCGCAGGATATCGTTCATGGCGTAGCGGATAAGGTCGAGACCTTTGTGCGACACAAGCCGCGAAACGATGGCGATGATCGGGGTATCGGGGCTGACGGGCAAATTGAGCATACGCTGCAATTCCGCCTTGCCGCGCGCCTTCCCTTCCAGATGGTTTTCGTCGTAATTGGCAAACAGCGCCTTTTGCGTGCGGGGATTGTAGGTGTCTACGTCGATACCGTTGAGAATGCCGCGCAATTTGTGGCTGTTTTTAAGCAATACGTTTTCGAGTCCGTGCGCATAGTACGGGTCCATGATCTGGCGCGCGTACGTAGGGCTTACGGTGCTGATGGCATCCGAATAGTCGATCGCACCCTTCATAAGGTTGATGCAACCACGGTGCTCGATGCTCATATACTCTGCGGCGGGAATGCCGAAGACGTCTTCGATAATGCTGCGGCTGTACTTGCCCTGATACTCGATATTGTGAATGGTGAAAATCGTTTTAATGCCGCCGTATCCTTCGCGGTACATATAGAACAGTTTGTAGTAGATGGGTACGAGCGCCGTCTGCCAATCGTGGCAATGCAACACGTCGAGTTTAAAGTCGAGGTGCGGAATGAGTTCCACGACCGCACGCGAGAAGAACGCAAAGCGTTCGCCGTCGTCGTAGTAGCCGTAAAGGTTAGGACGCTTGAAGTAGTACTCGTTATCCACGAAGTAGTACGTCACGCCTTTTTCCACGAGCTTAAAGAGACCGCAGTATTGATTACGCCAAGCAAGCGGCACGTTGATGTGGCACATAAACTGCAAACGGCTACGCTCCGAATCAGGGAAGCTTTCGTAAAGCGGCAAAATAACGCGCGCTTCGAAGCCGCCCTTCTGCTCGTTGACGGCGCGCGGAAGGCTGCCCATCACTTCGCCCAAGCCGCCCGTACCGGCAAACGGGAACGCTTCGCTGCAAACGAACAGAACCTGTTTTACGCTCGGCTTTTCGGGTTTCTTTTCGACCTTTTCCGCCTTTTTCTCTACGGGCTTTTCAGCCTCAACCGCTTTCTTTTCTGCGGGTTTTTCTTCTTTCTTTTCCACCGGTTTTGC
>JAIEBL010000174.1 GCA_029069015.1 Clostridiales bacterium | reverse complement strand
CCCGCAAAAATGTATCTATTGGGGTTGCCTACCTGCACACTCAGATGGGAGGCAATTTTTTTATGATCGGCATGATTTTACTTGCGGTGCTTGCCGCTTTGATATTTTTTGGCGCGACGTCGCACTTTTTTTCTGAAATGGGCGTTGCGAATTGGGTGGCGTTTTTGGTAGTGTTCGGGGTGGCGCTTGCCGCCGTATTTCCGCCGCTTCGGTTTTACGGCGGCGTGTCATTCTCGTACGCGGGATTCTTTGCGCCCCTTTTAATCGGTCTTTTTATGTTCTTTTCCGTTCTGAAAAGCGGCGGAATATTGCGTACGCTTGCGGGCATTCCCGCCGTTGCGGGGATCGTGCTTGCCGCCCGTATTTCATTTCCCCCCTTTACGAACTCTATTCCGTCTATGCTGATTATCGGCTTGGTCGGTGGTGTGGCAGCGTTCCTTGTAGGTCGTAGCCGCATTGCAATGCTTGCGTCCGTTTTGTTGGGCATCGTGCTGGGCGACGTGATTGCTACGTTGCTTTTTCGCTACGTGCTCGGCACGGCAACGATATTGCCGTTCGGGCAGTACGGCATATTCGATGCATTCGTGCTCGGCGTGCTCGTAGCAGGCTTTACAACCGAAATGGTGGGCATGATCGCCGGGGCTATGCACAGGCAACGCGTTTCGACTATGCCTGTCGCTACGGCAATCGAAGCAGGGAAAGACAATGCGTTTAATCCCGATACGCTTTATGAAGACGAAGATTTCGACGAGTATTTCAACGACGATATCGACTGACTTTTAGAGGCGATTCGATAGGGGACGGCGAGCGGTACAAAAGCCTTTGACTTTTGTGCCGCTTTATGCTATACTGCACATTGTATGAAAATTCTGGCGGTTTCCGATAACGGTGTGGCAAAAGAGCTCGGCATCAAAGCGGGCGATTTTTTGCTTTCGTTTGATGGACACGCCGTAGTGGACGTGCTCGACTACGATTACTACAACAGTGTCGAGCGGTTCACGATGACCGTGAAAAGCGGCGAGGAAATCACCGATTACGAAATCGAGAAAGACGAGGACGAAGATTTGGGTTTGGAGCTGAGCCGTGATATTCCCGTACGGCAATGCCGCAATCATTGCGTGTTTTGCTTCGTGGACCAATTACCCAAGACGGACTTGCGCCCCACCTTACGCATAAAAGACGACGATTACCGCCACAGCTTTATTTTCGGTAATTACGTTACGCTGACCAATGTTTCGGAGAAAGAGATCGAGCGCATTATCCGCTTAAAACTCAGTCCGCTGTATGTGAGCGTGCACGCCGCCGACCCAGAGTTACGCCGTACCTTGCTCGGCATTCCGTCCTCGCAAGCTATTCCCGATATCCTCGTTCAGTTGCGCGCGCTTCATGCGGGTAGCATAAAGGTGCACGCGCAAGCGGTGCTGTGTGCGGGCCTGAACGACGACGTAGACGACTTGATCGAGAAAATCGAGCCGTATACCCAAAGCCTTGCGCTTGTTCCCGTGGGGCTGACAAAGGGGCACAATCCACAACTTCGTCCGCTGACGCAAGAGGAAGCCGCGCGCATTATAAAGACAACGGAAAAGTGGCAGAAGGCGCTTCTTCTTCGCCGCGGTACGCGTTACGTATTTGCTGCCGACGAACTCTATATCAAGGCGGGTGTGCCCG